>NZ_JBEHZD010000950.1:0-1612 GCF_040240285.1 Streptomyces sp. HSW2009
GGGGGGGGGCCGGCGGCGGCGGTGGTTGGTCGGCCCCCCCGCGGGGGGCGGCCGCCGCGTGGGGGGCCGCGCCGCGGGTGGGGGGGGCGCCGCCGGCCGAGAACAGCACGATGTCCAGGCCGGAGAAGTCGGCGGTGGCCGCGTCCTCCACGGTGATCTCGGTGTCCTGCCACGGCAGGGTGCGCCCCGCGGAGCGGGCGGAGGCGAACAGCCGCAACTGCTCCACCGGGAACCCGCGCTCGGCGAGCACCCCGCGCATGACCCCGCCGACCTGTCCGGTGGCACCGACGATTCCGATCCTCATGCTGCTCCTTCGCTCATCTGCGCCGCGGGTCGGCGGCGCTCGTACCCGCCGTCCCGGCCGTCGTCCATCTGCACGCTCATGCCCCCGGGCCCCACGCCTACCCGCTGGACGCGGTGAGCTGCCCGGCGTTCGACCGGGTGGATGCGTACGGCCGTGGGAAGTATCTCCCGGCCGCGCGCCGCGCAGGGCGCCGGATGGGCCCCCGCCGGCGGTGAACCCGGTCACGTGCAGGGGCGGGTTCCCGATCCGGGGAACGATCTCGTCCGGCTGCGGCGGCGCTGGCGGCCCGCCGGTGGCCGGGTGGGGCGTGCTGCTCGGGATGCTGGTGGGCGGCCGGTCCACCCGGTTGATCTGGTCCGGCACCTTGCCGGGGCGCCGCGTTGCGGCCACGGTTATGCCCTGCGGGTGTGCCGGGCGCCCGCGGCAGACAGAATCGGAGGCGTCGTGGTTCCCCCCGTTCCGTTCGTACCACCGCACGAGGTCGTGGGAGACGGCCCGCACCGGGTCGTGGCCGTCCACGGCTGGCTGTCGGACCGTGCCGCCTACGCCGCCGTGCTGCCGCACGTCGACCGGCGTGCGTACAGCTACGTCCTTCCTGACCTGCGCGGCTACGGGAAGGCGCGGGAGGTGCCCGGTGCCTACGACACCGCGGAGGCCGCCGCCGACCTGCTGGCCCTCGTCGATCACCTGGGCTGGGACCGCTTCTCCGTCGTCGGGCACTCGATGGGCGGCGCGGTGGCGCAGCGGCTGCTGGCGGCGGCGCCGCACCGGGTGCGGCGGCTGGTGGGGATCGCGCCGGTGCCGGCCAGCGGCGTGCCCCTGTCGGGGGAGCAGTGGGAGCTCTTCGCCGGGGCGGCCGAACACCCACAGCACCGCCGCACGATCATCGACCTGACCACGGGCGGACGCCATCCGGGCGCCTGGCTCGACCTGATGGTGCGGCACTCGGTCGACCACAGCGACCCGGCGGCGCTGCGCGCCTGGCTCGACTCCTGGGCCGGGGAGGACTTCCACGCCCAGATCGAGGGCCTTGAGCTGCCGGTACGGGTGGTGGTCGGACGGCACGACCCGGCGCTGTCGGCCGAGGTGATGCGGGCGACCTGGCTGCGCTGGTACCCCCACGCCGACCTGGTCGAACTCGCCGACGCCGGGCACTACCCGGCCGACGAGACCCCGCACGAACTGGTCCGCACCGTCGAGGAGTTCCTCGGCGCGGACCCGGCGTGACCGCGGCCGGGGGGGGGGGGGGGGGGGGGGGGGGGGGGGGGGGGGGGGGGGGGGGGGGGGGGGGGGGGGGGGGGGGGGGGG
>NZ_JBEHZD010000951.1:0-1609 GCF_040240285.1 Streptomyces sp. HSW2009
GTGGCCCTGCCGCGTGGTGGCCCTGCCGCGTGGTGGCCCTGCCGCGTGGTGGCCCTGCCGCGTGGTGGCCCTGCCGCGTGGTGGCCCTGCCGCGTGGTGGCCCTGCCGCAGCCAGTACGCGGCCGAGGCCGGTACGGGCTGCGGTTCGGTGCCTCCTCTTGGCTCCGCCGGTGCGGCGTCACGGTGGTCGGCGCCCCGACGCCCGTCCGGGCTGCGGTTCGACGCTTCCTCTGGCTCCGCCAGTGCCAGCGGCCCGGTGGTTGGTGCGCCGGCGCCCCGTTCGGGCCGCCGGCCCTTAGCCCTGCTGGGGGCGGCGGGCGCTCAGGCGCCAGCGCGTGGCGTAGGCGTCGAGGTTCTGGGCGGGGGCGCCGGTCGCCGCCGCGTGGGGGCGGGTGGGGCCGCAGCCGCGGATGCGCGGGGCTCCGGTGGCCGCCACGACCAGGGAGTAGACGTGGTAGCCGGCGGTGATGAAGAGCCGGTTGTTCTTGGGGCCGCCGAAGGTCACGTTCGAGGCGGTCAGCGGCAGGATGATGCGGCCGATGAGGGTGCCGTCGGGGGCGTAGCAGTGCAGTCCGCCACCGCCCGCCGCGGCCCACAGCCGGCCCTCGTCGTCGAAGCGGACGCTGTCGAACTGGGCGACGTTGGCCGGCGCCTGGGCGAAGACCGTGCCGGGGCCGAGCGTGCCGTCGTCGCGGATGTCGTACACCTTGATGTGGCCGCCGACCGTATCGGCCACAAAGAGCCGGCGCTCGTCGGGGGAGAAAGTCAGGCCGTTCGGCGTGAGGAATCCATCGGCCATGATGCGGACCTTGCCCGTGGCCGGGTCCACTCGATAGATGTTGCTGGCGCCGATCTCGCTCTCGCCGCGGTTTCCCTCATAGTCGCTGAGGATGCCGAAAATGGGATCGGAGAACCAGATCGAGCCGTCGGACCGTACGATCACGTCGTTCGGGCTGTTGAATCGCTTGCCCGCGTACCGGTCGGCGATGACGGTGCGGGAGCCGTCGTGCTCGGTCCTGGTGAGGCGGCGATTGCCTTGTTCGCAGGTAATCAGCCGGCCCTCGCGGTCCAGCGTGTTGCCGTTGGGGTGGCCGGCCGCGGTGCGGAACACGCCGACCGTGCCGGTGGCCTCGTCCCAGCGCAGCAGCCGGTCGTTGGGGACGTCGCTGAAGATGAGCTGACGCCAGGCGGGGACGTAGAGCGGACCCTCCGACCAGCGGGTGCCGTCATACAGGAGTTCTAATCTCAGATCTCCGTTGGCGGGGATAAGAAATCGGTCGTCCAGGATTTCATAAATATCCGAGCGCCCATCAATTGCCATGGCTTCTCCCACTTGCTCACATGCCTCACGAACACCCGCATGTTTACAGAACCTCCACCACAGCCGCAAGGGCTCGTATCGCATTCTTCAATACGTTCCGAAATGCCAAAGAAAACGGACTCGCTCATTCCTGGCGGGCGGCCTTCGGTGGCCTTCGCGAAAAGCGGACCCGGTGATTCTCACAACGTGCCCGGCGGGGGGGGGGGGCGCCCCCCGGGGCGCGGCCGCCGGGGGGGGGCGGGGGGGGGGCCCGGCGGCGGGGGGGGGGCCGGCGCGGCCCCCCCCCCC
>NZ_JBEHZD010000952.1:0-1599 GCF_040240285.1 Streptomyces sp. HSW2009
GCGCGGCCGCCCCCCCCCCCCGCGGGCCCCCGCGCCCGGGGGCGGGCGGACAACCGCTCGCGAGTCCCCCTCGCGTCCGCCCGCGCCGGAACCGCCCGGCCCCGCGCCCGTACCGCTCCCGAGCCCCACCCGCACCCGGCCCGGACTAGCACCGGCCCCACACCCGCACCGCCCCGGACCAGCGCCCGAGCCCTCCCCGGCCCTCCCGAACCCGGCCCAGGCTGGCGGGTGGAAGCGGGTGGAAAAGGAACTGACCGGCGCGGCGCGGTGCGCCATGATGCCGGCATGGGAGCGATCAGGATGCACGCCGACGAAGTGACCACCGACCCCGAACTGGTACGCCGTCTGATCGCCGACCAGTTCCCGCAGTGGGCGGGGCTCCCGGTCACCCCGGTCGACTCCTACGGCACCGACCACGCCATCTACCGGCTCGGCGACGACCTCTCCGTACGGCTGCCGCGCATCGGTTGGGCCACCCGCCAGGCGGCGAAGGAGGGCCGCTGGCTGCCCACGTTCGCGCCGCACCTGCCGCTCGCGGTCCCGGTGCAGGTGGCGGTGGGCCGGCCGGCCGACGACTATCCGTACGACTGGTCGGTCTACGAGTGGCTGCCGGGCGACGACGCCAACGGCACCATCGAGGACCTGGAGCAGGCGGCCGTCGACCTCGCCGCGTTCATCACCGCGCGGCGCCGGGTCGACACGACCGGCGCTCATCAGCGCGGCCACGGCAGCCGGGGCGCGCCGCTGGCCGAACTCGACGCACAGGTGCGCAGCTCGATCGCCGAACTCGGCGACCGCATCGACGGGCCAGCGGCCCTCGCCTCCTGGCAGCAGTCGCTGCACGCGCCGGCCTGGTCGGGCCCGCAGATGTGGCTCCACGGCGACCTGCTGCCGGGCAATCTGCTGGTGACCGGCGGGCGGCTGTCGGCCGTCATCGACTTCGGCACCCTCAACGTCGGCGACCCGGCCTGCGACCTCCAGCCCGCCTGGAACGTGTTCAGCGGCGCCAGCCGGCAGCGCTTCCGTTCGGCACTCGGCGTGGACGACGCCGGCTGGCTGCGGGGCCGCGGCTGGGCCCTCTTCCAGGCGGTCTCCGCCCTTCCGTATTACTGGGACACCAATCCCAAGATGATCCGCCAGGCGTCCCACGCACTGGCCGAGGTGCTGGCGGACGGGACTGCGGGGTAGCGCGCGAGGGTGGGCGCGGCGGCCACTGACGGCGGTCGCCGACGTCCGCACGCCGGGCCTGGGCGGCCTCGAACTCCCCGCCGGCCCGGGCGCCCCGACGCACCCGTACCCGCCCCGGGCCCCACCCCGTACCCCCAACCCCGTACCCCGCGTCCCGTACCCGCCGACCCGGCCCCCGGCCACTACGTGCCTGCGCCGGGCCGTTCCGTCGCGCGCGAGCGTCGATGGGCCGCGACGCGTTCGCGGGTCGCGCACCGGCGGGAGCAGTACCGGCGCTCCGGGCCGCTGCCCTGCGCGATGAAGACGTCCGGGCAGGTCGGCGACGCGCAGACCCGGCCGGGCGGCCGTGGGGGGGGGGCCCCCCCCCGCCCCCCGGCCCCGCCCCCCCCCCGCCGGCGCCCCCCCCCCCCC
>NZ_JBEHZD010000953.1:0-1593 GCF_040240285.1 Streptomyces sp. HSW2009
GCCCCGTGCCCCGTGCCCCGTGCCCCGTGCCCCGTGCCCCGTGCCCCGTGCCCCGTGCCCCGTGCCCCGTGCCCCGGGTGGCGGGTGCGTGGTGCCCCGTTGCCCCTCGCGCGGGCGCGCGGGCGATGGCAGGCGGGTCGTCGCTTCACCGCTTCACTGATTCGCGATGGCGTGGTGCCATGGCGCCGCCAACGATGGGGCGGGGCTGAAGCCAGCCTCGTCCGGGGCGGTCAGTGCAGCGGGCGACCGTAGGCGCGGAGGGTCAGCAAGGCGTCGATGGTCACTATGGGGCGGCACTCCAGTGCGGTGCCGGGTGCCCACTGGCCCCAGGTGAGCGGCCAGCCGCCGTCGTCCTGTTGCGCCGCCGCCAGGTGGTCGAGCGAGGCGGTCAGCTCCGCGTCGGAGAACCAGGAACGAGCGACGGAGCCGGGACGGGGCGCGAAGTCGTGCGCGAAGTGGTGTTCCCCCGGGGCGTACCCGTCGGGCACCGGATGGCTGGCCGCTGCGCGCGGGTCGAGCACGACCAGCCCCTGCCCGCGCACGCGCGTGCCCAGTCGCTCCGCGACCGTGGTGGCGCGGCTGCGGTCCGGCACCCAGTTCAGGAAGGTGAGGGCGGCGATGACCTCGTACGGGTGCGTCGGGGCGCCGTCGGCCAGTTCCTCCACGGCCGACCAACAGAAGTCCGTGGCCCGGAAGAGCCAGGCGTGCCAGACGCCGCCCCGGTGCAGCAGCCCCGTGACCGGGCCGGTGGCGAGCAGGTCGCTCGATGGGGCGTCGGGTACCGGCAGCCACGGAGCGGCGGGGTACCCGCGCAGCGAGGGGTGGAGCGCAGGCAGCGCGCCGTCGGGCGTGGAGATCCCGGTCAGGTACCGGCAGACCTGTTCCATCCCCGGTCCGCCGCACCGGTCGATCTCGTCGAGCACCCGGAGCGCGTGCGCGGTGTGCAGGGGCTGGCTGACCGGGCCGCGCAGGTCGGGCTCCAGGGCGTGCCCGTAACCGCCGTCGTCGTTCTGGTAGGCGGCCAGCGCCCGCTCCACCGCATCGGCGGCGCGGTCCCGATCGCCTTCGCGCGAGGGCAGGAAGTGGTAGCCGAACCTGCGCTGCTCCAGCACACGGGCGGTGAGCCAGATGAAGTGCTCGGCGCGGGCGAGGGATGAGGTCGGTGCGGGGTCCATCCCCTGACCGTAGGACCGGAGGCGGGGGCCGGACGCCGGTTGCGAGCCGGCTGCACTCTCAGGGGCGGGATACTGGGCCCATGCGGTTGACGGTCTTCTGGCAGCGAATGGCGGATCATTTCGGCGAGGCGTACGCGGACTCCTTCGCGCGCGATCACGTGATGTCCGAACTGGGCGGGCGGACGGTGCACGAGGCACTGGCCGCCGGCTGGAGCGCCAAGGACGTGTGGCGCGGGGTGTGCGTGGCCGTCGACGTCCCGTACGAGAAGCGCTGACACTCGCGACCGGTACCCCTCCCGGAGGACTGGCGCCCGCCGTGCCCCCCGGGCACCCTCCCACCGGGAGCCACGGAGCCACGGAGCCACGGAGCCACGGAGCCACGGAGCCACGGAGCCACGGAGCCACGGAGCCACGGAGC
>NZ_JBEHZD010000954.1:0-1591 GCF_040240285.1 Streptomyces sp. HSW2009
CCCCCCCCCCCCCCCCCCCCCCCCCCCCCCTTGTTTTTTTTAATTGATCGGGCGACCCCCTTGATCTACACATGCATTATCGTCGCCAGCGTCTGATTTTATAAAGCCACCCCGGGTCGACCGGCAGCGCGATCTCCAACGGCAGCCCTTCCAACACGCCCTTCCAGTAAGCGAGTTGACGTGTCACCTCGCTGTCCGAGTCGTCCTCGGAGCCCAGCACCTGGCGCTGCCACAGGCTGTAGTCCGCGTACTGGACGGGCAGCGGCTGCCAGCGCGGCGCGCTGCGGGTGGTGACGCGGGCGGTGTACGCGGTGGCCACGTCGCGGGCCAGCGGGCGCATCGACCAGCCGTCGCCGGCGATGTGATGCAGGAGGAGCAGGAGTACGTGTTCCTCGGCACCCAGCGCGAACAGGGTGGCCCGCAGCGGGGGTTCGGCCGCCAGGTCGAAGGCGTACCGTGCGGCTGCGGCGAGTCCGGCGGCGAGCTCCGTCTCGTCCACGGGTCGTACGTCGAGGTGAACGAGGTCTTCCCGCGGCGCGAGGACGACCTGGGTGAACCCTTCGTCGTCCTGGGCGAAGACGGTGCGCAGGCTCTCGTGCCGGGCGACGACGTCGCCGAGCGCCAGCCGCAACGCGTCGCGGTCCAGGAGCCCGGTCAGCCGCAGGGCGCCGGGGGCGTTGTACGCGGTGCTGCCGTCGTCGAGCAGATCGAGGAAGCGCAGCCGTTGTTGGGCGTACGAGACGGGTATGCGCTCGGGCCGCGGCCCCGCAACGAGCTGCGGACGCCGACTCCCCCCGAACGCCTTCCCCTCCAACGCGGCCGACACCGCAACCACCGTCGGCGTCTCGAAGACCTGCCGCAACGGCACTTCCGCCCCGAGCACGACGCGGAGCCGCGACACCAGACGGGTGGCGAGCAGGGAATGCCCACCCAACCGGAAGAAGTCGTCATCGATGGAAACAGACTCCACCCCGAGTACCTCGGCGAAGATCCCACAGAGCACTTCTTCGAGCGGGGAACGCGGGCCACGGCCCAGCTCGCCCTCGCCGCCGTATTCGGGGGCCGGGAGGGCGCGGCGGTTGACCTTGCCGTTGACCGTCAGCGGGAACTCTTCGACTACGACGAAGGCCGAGGGAACCATGTAGTCCGGCAGCCGCTCCGCCACCCAACCACGCATCCCGTCCACCGAGATGTCACAGCCGGGTTCCGGGGAGACGTAGGCAACCAACCTGCGGTCCCCGGGGTGGTCCTCACGCGCCAACACCACAGCACGGGTCACACCAGGGTGACCAGTGAGAGCCGCCTCCACCTCACCGAGTTCGATACGGAAACCACGAATCTTGACCTGATCATCCACTCGGCCGACGAACACCAACTGGCCATCCGCGTTCCAACGACCCACATCACCCGTGCGATACATCCGCCCACCCGCCGGACCAAACGGATCAGCAACGAAGCGCTCAGCCGTCAGATCAAACCGACCCAGATAACCACGAGCCAACACCACACCAGCCACATACATTTCACCCACCACACCCGGCGGAACCGGCCGCAAGTACTCATCGAGTACGTACATCCGGGTGTTCCAGAA
>NZ_JBEHZD010000955.1:0-1589 GCF_040240285.1 Streptomyces sp. HSW2009
CCCCCGCCCCCCCGGCCCCCGGGGGGCCCCGGGGGCGGCCCCCCGGGCGCGGCCCCCCCCGGGGGGGCGGGGGGGCGCCCCCCCCCGCCCCCCCCCGCCGCAAACCACGACGCCCAGCACGGGCACGGAAAAACTCGCGCGCGGCGGCGGGCGCGCGGGCGGTACGGTCCAGCAATGTCTGAAGCTGACGGGTACTTCAACGAAGCTGTCGCGGCCGACTACGACACGTCATCGGCGGAGATGTTCCAACCCGAGGTGGTCGGCCCGACCGTCGACCTGCTGGCGGAACTCGCCGGCGACGGGCGCGCCGTCGAACTCGGCGTCGGCACCGGAAGGATCGCCCTGCCGCTGGCCAGGCGCGGGGTGCCGGTGTGCGGCATCGACATGTCGCACGCCATGACGAGGCGGCTCCGGGCCAAGCCGGACGGCGAGAGCATCGACGTGACCATCGGAGACTTCGCCACCACCCGCGTCCCGGGTGCCTTCGCCCTCGTCTACCTGGTGTTCAACACGATCAACAACCTGACGACGCAGGACGCCCAGGTGGACTGTTTCCGCAACGCCGCCGCACATCTGGCGCCAGGCGGCAGCTTCGTCATCGAGGTCGGCGTGCCCGAACTACGCCTGCTGCCCCCGGGGCAGACCGCCGTGCCGTTCCAGATCGACGCGGCACGCTGGGCCTTCGACACCTACGACGTCGCCACCCAGGCCATGAGCTCGCACTACGTCACCCTCGTCGACGGCCGGCCACAGTACAGGTCCTATCCGTTCCGCTACGTCTGGCCGTCCGAACTCGACCTGATGGCACGGCTGGCCGGACTGCGGCTGCGTGACCGCTGGGAGGGTTGGGCCAAGGCACCCTTCACCCATGAGAGCCGCCGGCACGTCTCGGTCTGGGAGAAACCCGCGCACTGAACGTACGGGGCGCTGGCCGGCCGGGCCGCCCCACGCGGGCAGCCACCAGAAATCGGCTTGCCACGCCGCGCCACCCCACTGTCACAGTGTCGCCATGCCTCATGACGATGTTGCCGCGTTCCCCGCCCAGTACGCCCGTACCCGCCGCTTCGCGCTCGGCGCGCCACGCCAGTTGGCGGTGGCCCAGGACGGCAGTCGGGTCTTCTTCGTCCGTACGGCCAGCGGGAGCGATCCGACCAGTTCGCTGTGGGTCTGGGAGGACGGCCGCGAGCGCGTGCTCGCCGACCCGGGCCGCCTCGTCGGCGCGGCGGGCGAGGTACCCACCGCCGAGCGGCTGCGCCGCGAACGCGCCCGGGAGCCGTCGGCCGGCCTGGTCTCCTACACCGTCGACCACCTCGGCCGCACGGCCGCCTTCGCACTCGACGGCGCGCTGTGGGCGGTACGGGTCGCGGACCCGGCACCGTTCCCCGTCGCGACGGCCGGGCCGGTCGTTGACCCCCGGCTCTCCCCCGACGGACGGCACGTCTGTTACGTCACCGGGGGCGCCCTGCACGTGGTGGAGTTGGCACCGCAGGACCCGGGGGGGGGGGGGGGGGGGGGGGGGGGGGGCCGCGCGCCCCCGCGCCCCCCGCGGCGGGCGGCGGGGGGGGGGGGGGGGGGGGGGGGGCGGGCGG
>NZ_JBEHZD010000956.1:0-1589 GCF_040240285.1 Streptomyces sp. HSW2009
GCGGCGCCTTGGTTCAACCCCCCCCCCCCCCCCCCCCCCCCCCCCCCCCCCCGCCCCCCCCCCCCCCCCCCCCCCCCCCCCCCGGGGGGGGCCGGGTGCGCGAGGCCGTCGCCCGGCTGGCGGACGAGCGCGTGGACCACCGGTTCAAGGGGCTGCCGCCGGACGCCGAAGGCGACACCGTCGGCGCGCTGGCCGCCGCCCGCCGATCGCTGTTCACCGGCGGCTTCACCACCCCCGTACTCGCCCTTTCGGCCGATTCCGTGGCGCACAACCTGACGCTGATGGAGCAGTACGCCGAGCGCCACCAACTCGCCTTCGCCCCGCACGGCAAGACCTCGATGGCGCCCCGGCTCTTCGAGCGGCAACTCGCGCACGGCGCCTGGGGCATCACCGCCGCCGTCCCCTCGCACGTCCGCGTCTACCGCGCCTTCGGCATCCAGCGGATCTTCCTCGCCAACGAGGTCGTCGACCCGGCCGCGCTGCGCTGGCTGGCCGGCGAACTCACCGCCGACCCCGACTTCCGCTTCATCTGCTACGTCGACTCGCTGCGCGGCGTGGAGCTGATGGACGCCGCGCTGCGGGAGGCCGGCGCCCGCCGCCCGGTCGACGTCGTGGTGGAACTCGGTGCGGGCCCCGGCGCCCGCACCGGCGCCCGTACCGAGGCCGAGTGCGAGCTGATCGCCGACGCGGTGGCCGAGGTGGGCACGTTGCGGCTGGTGGGCGTCGCCGGGTACGAGGGCGAGGTGCCGCAGGCCGACGGCGCATCGGTGCGCGCATGGCTGCGCCGGCTGACCGCGCTGGTCGTCGCCTTCGACCGGGCCGGCAGGTTCGGCGCCGAGCCGGCGGAGATCGTGGTCAGCGCGGGCGGCAGCGCCTGGTTCGACGCGGTGGCCGACGTCTTCGCCGAACTGCCGCCGCTGTCGGGACCGGCCCTCAAGCTGCTCCGCTCGGGCGCGTACGTCTCGCACGACGACGGCCACTACCGCGAACTCACCCCCTTCAACCGGGTCCCCGCCGAGGGCGCGCTGCACTCCGCGTTCCGGCTGTGGTCGCAGGTCATCTCGCGCCCCAGCGGCGAACAGGCGTTCCTCAACGCGGGCAAGCGGGACGCCGCGTACGACCTGCACCTGCCGGTCGCGCAGGTGGTGCGGGACGCCAGGACCGGCGAGATCAGGCCGGCCGACGGCATCACCCTCACCGGCCTGTCCGACCAGCACGGCTGGCTGCGCACCGAGCCCGGCACCCGGCTCGACGTCGGCGACTGGGTGGGCCTCGGCCTCTCCCACCCGTGCACGTCCTTCGACAAGTGGCAGCTCATCCCGCTCGTCGAGGCGGACGGCACGGTCTCGGACCTGATCCGCACGTTCTTCTGATCCGCGCCTTCTTCTGGGTACGGGCCGCCTGCTGGTACGGGCCGTCCTTCTGATGCTGGCCGCCGGCCCCGGGCCCCTTCCGGTACGGGCCGCCGGCCGGCCCCGCCCCCCCCCCGCCACCGGCCCCCGGGCCCCCGCCCCCCCCCCCCCCGGGCCCCCCGCGCCCCCCGCCCCCCCCCCCCCCCCCCCCGCCCCCCCCCCCCCCCCCCCCCCCCC
>NZ_JBEHZD010000957.1:0-1581 GCF_040240285.1 Streptomyces sp. HSW2009
CCCCCCCCCCCCCTACCCCCCCCCCCCCCCCCCCCCCCCCCCCCCCCCCCCCCCCCCCCCCCCCCCCCCCCCCCCCGGCGACCGGCAGACAGGCGAGTTGGAGGAGGAACCGTGGCAACGTCCCCGAGCGGCTATTCGTACGGCGAAGGGCAGCAGCCTGACCCACAGGGTCAGGCGCCGCTGAACCGGTTCAACTTCCCCTCCGCGCCCAGCCGCCGGGTCCGGCCCACGGCCCAGCAGCAGCCCGGCGACGCGTCCGGTGACGCGCTCCCCCAGCAGCCGCAGCGGGGCCCCGCACAGCGCCGTGCGGCGTCCCAACAGGCGGACGACTGGCCCACCGAGCCGCAGCAGCCGTACGAGCAGCGCCACCAGCAGCCGTACCAGCCGCAGCACGGCCAGCCCGGCGCTCAGCCCTACCCCCAACAGCCGCCGCAGCAACGGCAGCCGCACCAGCAACAGCCGTACGAGCAGCCTGGCTACGGCCAGCCGCGCCACGGTGGTCAGCCGGGACGGCAGCCGCAGCCGCGGCCCGGTTACGAGCCGCCCGCCGACCCGTACGCGCCGCACAGCCCGCGCATCGAACCGGTGCAGCCGCAGCACGACGAGCCGGAGCCCGCACCCGCCGCGCACAACCCGCTCGTGCGCCCCTATGCCATGACCGGCGGCCGTACGCGGCCCCGGTACCAGCTCGCCATCGAGGCGTTGGTGAGCACCACGGCCGATCCGTCCCAGCTCCAGGGCCAGTTGCCCGAGCACCAGCGGATCTGCCACCTCTGCCGGGAGATCAAGTCGGTCGCCGAGATCTCCGCACTCCTCTCCATTCCCCTTGGCGTCTCCCGCATCCTCGTCGCCGACTTGGCCGAGGCGGGGCTCGTCGCCATCCATCAGCCCGGCGGCGACGAGACCGCCGGCGGACAGCCTGACGTGACACTGCTCGAAAGGGTGCTCAGTGGACTTCGCAAGCTCTAGCGGTGCAGCCCGCTCCACCACCTCCGCGAAGATCGTGGTGGCGGGCGGCTTCGGCGTGGGCAAGACCACGTTCGTCGGCGCGGTCTCGGAGATCAACCCGCTGCGCACCGAGGCCGTGATGACCTCCGCATCGGCGGGGATCGACGACCTGACCCACGCCCCGGACAAGACCACCACCACGGTGGCCATGGACTTCGGCCGCATCACGCTCGACCAGGACCTGATCCTGTACCTGTTCGGCACGCCCGGGCAGGACCGGTTCTGGTTCATGTGGGACGACCTGGTACGCGGCGCGATCGGCGCGATCGTGCTGGTGGACACCCGACGGCTCGCCGACTGCTTCCCCGCCGTCGACTACTTCGAGAACTCGGGCCTGCCGTTCGTCATCGCCCTCAACGGGTTCGACGGCCACCAGCCCTACACGCCGGACGAGGTGCGCGAGGCGCTCCAGATCGGCCCGGACGCGCCGATCATCATCACCGACGCCCGGCACCGCAACGAGGCCAAGAGCGCGCTCATCACGCTGGTCGAGCACGCCCTGATGGCCCGGCTGCGCTAGCCGGCCGCCGACGCCGGGGTACGGGGCGGTACACACCAGGTGGTGTGTACCGC
>NZ_JBEHZD010000958.1:0-1574 GCF_040240285.1 Streptomyces sp. HSW2009
GGGGGGGGGGGGGGGGGGGGGGGGGGGGGGGGGGGGGGGGGGGGCCCCCCCCCCCCCCCAGGGCGCCGCTCAGGCCGCCCGGGACAGCAGCCGCTCCGCCGCCCACTCGCCCGACTGCACCGCCGCCTCGCTCGATGGCCGCTGGTACACCCAGTCACCCGCGTACTCCACCGCCCGCGCCGGCCGCCCGGTGAAGGCGCTCTGGAGCCGCAGCGCCTGCGGTGAAGCCTCCGGCGACGCGTACCGGAAGCGGTGGACGAACGCCTGCTGAAGCGCCGCGCCGAGGCCAGGCGCGTACCGCTCGGCGCGCGGCACCAGCGCCGCCAGCACCGCATCGTCCGGCTGGTCGAGCAGTTCGCGGGTGGCCCGCTGCGCGGTGAGGATGCTCACCAGACCGCGGCCCGCCGGCGCCCGGTTGGCGGCCTTCGCGTGCTCGAACGTCACCCCGCTGACGTAACCGTCCTCGACCTCCGGCACCAGCACCGCGTACACCTCGGGGGTGCCGCGCCGCTGGGGTGGCATCAGGGGCCGGTCCACCAGGCAGGTGATGCGCATCATCGGGGAGTACGAGGCGGCCTGGAGGTACGGTGCCTCGTCGGCGGGCGCGCCGGGGCGCAGCGCGTGGGCCAGGGGGGCCGGCACGGCGAGGACGGCCTCGCGCGCCGTCACCGTCTGCCCGTCGGCGAAGACCAGCGTCACGCCCGCGTCGGTGTCCTTCACCTCGGTCACGGCGCGCGAGGTCCGTACGTCCAAGTGCCCGGCAACCGACCTGGCCAGCGCGTCCATGCCGTCCCGGTAGGTGCGCCAGCCCAGCAGCCCGCGGGTGGAGAGCATGGTGGAGACCAGCGGGCCCGCGCACGAGCGGTGCGGGTCCCAGGCCCAGGCGGGGGCCACCGCCGGCTGCAACACGTAGTCGTACAGCTCGCGGTTGCGGCCCGTGGCCAGGCTGGCCACGGTACGGGTGCCGAGCGGGCTCTGCCCCGGGTGCCGGGTGTCGAAGCCCCCGGCGGAGCCGGCGATCTCACCCACCAGGGAGCTGAGCGCCAACCGGCCGCCGAGGGTGAGTCCCGAGCCGCTCAGCGCCCCGAACCAGTGCCCGGTGCCGGCGTGCGCCCGGCCGTCGCGCCACACCCCGGCCAGGCTGGTGACCTTGCGCACCCCGCCGTCGCGGTCCAGGCCGACTGACCTGATGAGCCGCCAGGTGGCGTCGTAGCCGGCTGCGGCCAGCGTCTCGGTGCCCTCCTCGACGATCCAGCCGTCCACCCGGCGGGCCTTCATCCGCCCGCCGACCGCCTGCTCCGACTCGAAGACCACCGGCCGGCGGCCCGCCTCCTGTAGCCGGTAGGCCGCCGTCAGCCCGGAGATCCCCGCGCCCACCACGGCGATGTCCACATCGGCCAGGTCTCGCGCCATGCCGCTTCCTTCCCTCTCCTCGTGGTGCCTTCGTGCCCTGCTGCCCTGCTGTCCCTTTTGGTCTGCTGGGCCGGTGCTGCGGCGTGCTGTGGGTTCTGTTGGTTCTGTTGGTTCTCGGTGCCCCGGCGCTCCGGCGCTCTGGTCCTTTCGCGGACCAGAGC
>NZ_JBEHZD010000959.1:0-1572 GCF_040240285.1 Streptomyces sp. HSW2009
GGGCGGCGGGGGGGGGGGGGGGGGGCCGGGGGGGGGGGGGGGCCCGGGGGGGGGGGGGGGCGGGGGCCGACGGGTCCGTCAGCGCTGGCCCTGGTACAGCTTGAACAGGGTGAGCCCCGCGAAGGCGGCGATGAGCACGGCCATCAGGACCAGCAGCAGGGTGAAGACTGTCTCAAGCACGAGCGCGCTCCTCGGACACAGTGTGGTGTAACGGACCGGGCCCGAGTCTAGTCCGCGCCCGACCGGCCGGCGCTGTGAGGTCCACCGCCCCGTCCCGCCGCAGGTCGGCGCCCGTCCTCCGCGGGGCGCCCGCCGGCCTGCCCGGCTGCCACCCGCCGTCCCCGCGCGTACGGGCCCCGGCCGCGCGGTCGCCCCCGGGGGCGCGCTTACAGTGAGCGCATGGCGAAGAAGCTCGTGATCAAGGTGACGGCGGGCGCGGACGCGCCCGAGCGGTGCTCGCAGGCGTTCACGGTGGCGGCCGTCGCCGTGGCCAGCGGCGTCGAGGTCTCGCTCTGGCTGACGGGCGAGGCGACCTGGTTCGCGCTGCCGGGCCGGGCGGCCGAGTTCACGCTGCCGCACGCCGCGCCGCTGCCCGACCTGATCGACTCCATCCAGAGCGGCGGCGGCGCCATCACCGTCTGCACGCAGTGCGCGGCCCGCCGCGAGATCGAGGAGTCCGACCTGATCGAGGGCGCCCGCATCGCCGGCGCCCAGATGTTCGTGAGCGAGATCATGCCGGACGGGGTCCAGGCGCTGGTCTACTAACCGCGCCAGCCGTCACCCCCACCCGCCGCGGCCGTACGCGGGCCGGCCGGCCGGAGCGCGGTCGCGACCCCACGCACCCAAGCCCTCGCCGTACGCGCCGAGGTCCGTACGGGCCCGAGCCCGTACGCGTCAGGGCCCGTATGCGCCGGCCCTGGCTGTGCCGGAGCCCCCGCCGGGCGCCCGCGCACGCTCACCCACGCTCACCGATGGTGCTTCCCGTCGAGCTCGTCCCACCAGGCGTCGGACTGGGCGTCGCCGGTGCGGGAGCCGGGGCCCCGGGTGCCGGCGTGCTTCCGGCCGGGCGCGGGACGTCGGTCGGGGGAAGAGCGGCCCAGGTCGGGCGCGGTGTCGGGGGCCGGCCCGGGGGCCGGTGCGGAGGGCGGGCGTGCACCCGGGTGTGGACCCGGACGCGTATCGGGGCCGCCGCGCTGCTCGGGCGGCGGCGTGCCGCCGGGTTCGTCGAACCAGTGGTCGTCGGGCCCGCGCCGGTTGGCGACGATCGCCGCGAGGGGCGGGATCACCATCGCCACCACGCACATGCCCACGGCCACCGGGATCGACCACAGCCTGACCACGGCCCATGCCAGGACGAAGAGCGTCAGGCACGCGCCCATCATGAGGAAGTAGCCACGTCGCCGCCGGGCGTACATGCCTCCAGCGTACGACTGGTCTTCGGGCGCGCACCCGGGGTGCGGGCCCTTGTTGACGGTGCGGGGTCACTTCCCCGCCCCGCACCGCCCTGCCCCGGGGGGGGGGGGGGGCGCGCCCCCCCCCCCCGCCCCCCCCCCCCCCCCCCCCCCCCCCCCC
>NZ_JBEHZD010000096.1:0-18622 GCF_040240285.1 Streptomyces sp. HSW2009
GCGGCGGGGGGGCGGCTGGTGCTGGGGGGGGGGGGGGGTGGTGGGGGGGTGGGGGGGGGGGGGGGGGGGGGGGGGGCCAGCCCCGCCCCCCCCCCCCCCCCCCCCCCCCCCCCTCGCGTCCGACCGCAGCACAGCCCCGCGTCCGGTCACCGGACGGCCGCGCCGCGGCGGCGCGCCGGCAGCGGGGCCATCCAGGCCGCTAGTCGTGCTCCGGATAGCCCAGCAGCCGCAGCGCATTGGCGACGACCAGCAGCGTGGACCCCTCGTGGACCAGCACCGCCGGCCCGATGCCGAGCCCGAGCACGGTGGCCGGCACCAGCACCGCGACGATGCCCAGGCTCAGCAACAGGTTCTGCTTGATCACCCTGCTGGTACGCCGGCTCAACCCGGTGACCAGCGGCAACTTGTCGAGACCCGGGGACATCAGGGCGATGTCGGCGCTCTCCAGGGCCACCGCCGAACCGGCCGCGCCCATCGCGATGCCCACCGTCGCACTCGCCAGCGCCGGTGCGTCGTTCACGCCGTCGCCGACCACGGCCGTACGGTGCCCGGCGGCGTGCAGCCGCTCGACGGCGGCCACCTTGTCGGCGGGCAGCAGCGACCCCCACGCCTGGTCCAGGCCCACCGCGTCGGCCACCGCGTCGGCGGCCCGCTGGTTGTCGCCCGAGACCATGACGGCCCGCCGCACGCCCAGTGCCCGCAGCCGGGCCACCACCGCCGCCGCCTCCGGGCGCGGGGTGTCGAGCACGCCGAGCACGCCGAGGTAGCGCTCGCCCAGCCGGACGACCATCGTGGTGCGCCCGGCCCGCTCCCACTGTTCTGCCAGCTCCCGCAGCGCGGTGGGCAGCGGCGCGCCACCGGCCGTCAACTCGCCTTGTTGTGCCGGGTGTTCCGGGTCGGGGAAGAAGGCCGTACTGCCGATCGCCGCGCTCACACCACCGACACCGGCCCGCACGCCGCGGCCGACCGTGGTGTGCAGGTCGTCCGCGACCGGCACGGCGGCCCCGCCCAGCCGGGCGGTCAGGTCGCGCACCACCGCCTGGGCCAGCGGATGGTCGCTGAGCCGCTCCACGGCCAGCGCCGTACCGAGCAGTTCGTCCTCGGTCACGCCCGGGGCCGGGGCCACGTCCGTCAGGCGCGGCCGGCCGTCGGTGAGCGTGCCCGTCTTGTCGAACGCCACCGCCGTCACCCGGCCCACCCGCTCCAACGGGCCACCGCCCTTGATCAGCACCCCGCTGCGGGCCGCCCGCGCCACCGCGCTCAGCACGGCGGCGGGCGTGGCGATGGCCAGGGCGCAGGGGCTGGCCGCGACGAGGACGGCCATCGCCCGGTACAGCGAGGCGGAAAAGGGTTCGTCCACCACCAGGAAGGCGCCGAGCAGCAGGCCGACGGTGCCGATGACGGCGGGTACGAAGATGCGCTGGAGGCGGGCCGTGAACGCCTGGGCCGGCGACTGGCGGGTCTCCGCGTCCCGCACCATGGCCACCACCCGGGCCAGCGTGTTGTCGGCGGCCCGGCTGGTGACGGTCACCTCCAGGGCGCCCGAGCCGTTGACGGTGCCGGCGAAGACCCGGCTCTCGGGCGGCACGGCCCCCGGGGCCCGCAGCGCGCCCGCCGGGTCGGCCACCGGCACCTTGTCGGCCGGCAGGCTCTCGCCGGTGACCGCCGCCTGGTCGACGGCGCCGGACCCGCCGCGTACGAACCCGTCGGCCGCCACCCGGGTGTGTGGCCTGACCACCACCGTGTCGCCGGGCGCCAGTTGCTCCACCGGCACCTCGGTGGTGTGCGCGCCCACGCGGAGCAGCGCGGTCCGCGGCGTGAGGTCGGCCAGCGCCTCGATGGAGCGTCTGGCCCGCCCCATCGCGTACTCCTCCAGCGCGTGCCCGAGGCTGAACAGGAACAGCAGCACCGCGCCCTCGGCCCACTTGCCGATCGCCGCCGCGCCCACGGCCGCGGCCAGCATGAGGAAGTCGACCTCGAACCGCCCGGCCCGGATGGTGACGATGGCCTCGCGCACCGTGAAGAACCCGCCGAAGGCGTAGGCGGCGAGGTAGCACAGGAGCGGGGTGATGCCGGGTGCGCTGGTCGCGTGGTCGAGCAGCAGCCCGGCCGCGTAGCCGACCCCGGCCAGCAGCGCGAAGACCAGCTCCGCCCGCTCGCCGAACGGCCCGTGGTCGTGGCCGTGGCTGTGACCTTGGCTGTGGTCGTGCCCGTGCCCGTGCCCGTGGCTGTGCCCGTCGTCGTGTCCGGCCGGGTGGCGGTGGTCGTGGGCGGGCGGCTGGTCGTGCTCGCCGGGCGGGGCCCCGGCGGGGGCGGCGCCGGCTTCCGGGGCGCCGGCCGGCGCCGGCAGCAGCGTCGGTACGGGTACGGGTACGGGGTGGGGCACGGGGCGGTGGGCGGGTGCCGGGTGTTGGTCTTCGCCGTGGGCGCGTCCGGTGCGGGCGCCGACGGCGAGGGCTTCCCTGCGCACTTGGTCGGCGCCGCAGGCCGCCGTGTCGAAGTGCACGCAGACGGCGCCGACGGCGCCCGTACCGTCCGGCGTCCGGTGCACGGAGCCGATGGCCTTGCGCCGCCCGAGTGAGATGACGACGCGTTCGACGCACGGCTCACAGCGTGCGTGCGGCCCGGGGAGTACATCGGTGATGTCGAGGCGCAGCGCGTCGGCGCCGGCGCAATCTTCCCGCGAGATCATGAGCTCAAAATATCATGACCTCGTGATGTGTTGGAGGGAATCCAGCCAGCTCCAGCCCCGGGCCAGTCACATGATTACCGGTACCATTTGCGTTATGGGACCAGGGAACGCGGGCGAATTGATCTCTCGGGAGCGGGCGTTTGCCGTGGCCGAGGTCATGCAGGCACTCGCCTCGCCCGCACGCGTACAGATCCTGGACCGGCTGTTGCGTTCGCCCTGCCCGGTCGGTGAGCTCGCCGCCGAGGTGGGCATGGAGCAGAACACGGTCTCCAACCACCTGCGGATGCTGCGTCACCTCGGCCTGGTGGCCGGGCACCGGGACGGCCGCCGAGTGCTCTACTCGCTCCACGACGACCATGTGGCCACCCTCATCGAACAGGCACTCAGCCACGTCGACCACCACCGCCCGAGCGGCGCCGGCGGTGCCGTCACCCGCCGCGCCGGCTAACGGCCCCGGCCCTTCTCCTCCCCGCCCCACCGTCTCGCCGCCGCTGGGCTTTCTCCACGCCGCCGGCCCTGTGCTTCTCTCCGTCTCCTGCCGGCCCGGGGTCCCTCCGCCCGCCGGTCTTGCGACTTCCCCGCCCCCGCTGGCCCGGTGCTCCCCGCCTTCCCACCGGCCCGGCGCGTTCTTGCCCGGAGCGCGCCCCCGCCTCCGTGGGCCCCGCCGCGTGCGCCCCTGCGCCCTGCCTGCCGCGGGTGACCGCGGTCGTGTCGTACGCAACGGCCGGCGCCGCCGGCGCACTCGGCGCCCGGCGCAGCAACTGGCGCAGTAACCGGCGCGGTGACCAGCTCCGTCACGGTCGTGCCGGCCCGACCGGCAGTGCCCTTACCGAGCGAGCCCGAAATCGGCGTGAAATCCGCACGGTTGGGCGGCGTCGGGACAGTAGTGGTCCGGCGAAACGCGGGCAGTCCTGTGGGGGAGGGGTCCCGTTCGGGGCCCGGACGGCCTTCGCGGTGCGCACCTGAGCGCACCCGGCGGAGGATGGCACCGCACCCGCGCCGACTCCGGCGCACCCGCACCCGATCGGCCCCGGCGGCCGGCCCGTGCGGCGCCGGAGCGCCGGCGGGTGACGCACCGCGTACGGCGTACTTCGGTGGCTCGACCCGTGACATTCCTCCGTCGAGAGCGAGCGGTATGGGCAAGCGCAGGAGAAGGGGTAGCGGCGGGCCGGGTCGGGCGCGCCGTGGGGTGGCGTCCTCGGCCCCGGTGGCGGGCGGTTCGCTGCTGCGGGCCGGTCGGGCAGCAACGGTCTGCCGGGGTGCCCGGGCCCCGCCGGCCCCGGGCGCCCCGTGGGCACCGCTCGTACCGCCGCGGCCCACGGGTCGAGAGCGCACCGCACGAACCCCCGTCGTCAGCACCGACCAACTCCAACCCGGGTGAGGTCACCATGGCTCTACGGCACGTACGTCAGCACCGTTCGGCGCGCTGGGCGCGCCCCGTACCCGCCGGTGGTGGGGGCGAGGACCGCGGCGGGCGCCGCGCGCGGCTCCTGCGCCGGACGCGCACCGCGCCGGCCGCGCGGCGGTTGCGCCCGGTGCGGCGGCTCGGGCTCGCCGTCGCCGGTGCGCTGACCGCGACCTGTGCGCTGGTCGCGGCGCCCGGTGTCGCATCAGCGGCCCCGGACGGGCCGGCCGCGCCGACGGCCGGCGACCGCGAGGCGCGGTACGGCCGCTACGTCGCGCTCGGCGACTCCTACGTCTCCGGGCCGCTGATCCCGCTGATGCGCCTGGACCCGGCCGGCTGCTTCCGGTCCACCGCCAACTACCCGGCCCTGCTCGCCCGGGCCCTCCGCATCCCCTCCTACACCGACATGAGCTGCGGTGGCGCCGACACCACGCACATGACCCGGCCGCAGTCCGTACCGCTGGGCAGCAACCGGCCGCAACTCGATCCGCTGACCCGGCAGACCGACCTGGTCACCCTCAGCATCGGCGGCAACGACTTCGGCATCTTCGGCGAGTTGACCGAGGTCTGCCCGGGGCTGCGCCCCGGCGACCCCACCGGCAACCCGTGCCAGCGGCGGTACACGGTGGACGGCGTGGACACCCTGATCGACCACGCGCAGCAGGTCTCCGCGCGGGTCTCGACGATCCTGCGCACCATCCACGAACGCGCCCCGCGGGCGCACGTCGTGCTCGTCGGCTACCCCCGCATCGCCCCGCCGCAGGGCTCCTGCCCCGATGTGCTGCCGTTCGCCGACGGGGACCTGCGCTGGCTCGACGCCGTCGAACGGGCCCTCAACACCTCGATGGCCGAGGCGGCCGAACGGGACGGCGACACCCAGTACGTCGACACCTATGGCGTCTCGCTCGGCCACGACGCCTGCGCGCCCGGCAGCCGGGCCTGGATTCAGGGCAAGGACCTCGACCCGCTCGCCGCGGCCCACTACCACCCGCGCCGTAGCGCCATGGAGGGCGTGGCCGGGCAGGTGTTCAAGGCGCTGACGGCGGTCGCGCGGAGCGGGGCGCAGTGAGGTCGCGCGGGGTGGAGTGAGGCGGTACGAGGGGAGGCGCCGGGCCGCGGGCCCGGCGCCTTCGTCCTGCGCGGCCCCGGGCGGACCTGGGTGGGTCTCGGCGGGTCTTGCCGGGCCTTGGCGGTTCTCGGCAGTGGGGCATTCACCGTCCCGCACCGCATGCGAGGCCGCTCCGCGCCACCCCCTGCCGTAACGCAATGATCATCGGCAGGATATTCTGCAAGGAATCGCCACCCCATGAATAAGGGGAGTGCGGACAGGGAAGCGGCGACATTTCCGTGGTAAACGGGAGTTCGGCCGCGAATGCCACTGCCGTCCCGGTGGTGAGGTTCTTCCACTTCCTGTCCGACACTGTTCTTGCCCGCCGTGTGACCGGCGTGGACGGGACGCGAGACGACCCATCCGCGGGTGGACCGTGCCTCGTCAGGGGCGAGGCGCGGCCTGCCGCGTCCCGTCTTCGTCATCCCTTGGCAGCATATGAATAACCGTACGGACACTGCGACTTTCGCAGCCGTCGGAATACTTCACAGCGCCAGCGAAATGCTTGCCCAAGGCCGCTTCTCGGCTCTCCGAAGAGCGGGCATTCTACCGACGCGCGAAAGAACCATGCATAGCCGGGCAGCAAACGATTGCCGACCGGGACCGATGACGCTGCTGAATTCCCCCTGAACGGAGACCAGAATGCCTACGCTCTCGACGTCCACCGTAACGGCGGCCACCGACTCCTACATCACCGCCATCGCGGACACGCAGCAGCAGATCGAGGCCGCGCAGCGGCTGCGCTACCAGGTCTTCGGCGAGGAGCAGGGGGCCAAGCTGCCCTCCACCACGGACGGGCTCGACGTGGACGAGTTCGACGACGTCATGGACCACCTGATCGTCAGCGACAAGCACACCGGCGAGGTCGTCGGCACCTACCGGCTGCTTCCTCCCGGGCGTGGCGAACGGCTCTTCTCGGAAGGCGAGTTCGACCTGCGCGGGCTGCCGCTCGACGTGCGCTCCTCCATGGTGGAGGCCGGGCGCGCCTGCGTGCACCCCGACCACCGCTCCGGCGCGGTGATCAACCTCATGTGGGCCGGCCTGGCCCGCTACGTCCTGCTCTCCGGGCACCGCTACCTCGCCGGCTGCGCCTCCGTCTCGCTGGCCGACGGCGGGCAGGCGGCCAGCAACGCCTGGCTGCTGGGCACCACCCGGCACGCCGCCCCGCCGGAGCTGCGGGTGCAGCCGCGCGACCCGTGGACGCCGCCCCAGCCGCTGGACGCCAAGCCCACCTACTCCGACCTGCCCCCGCTGCTCCGCGGCTACCTGCGGGTCGGCGCCTGGATGTGCGGCGCCCCGCACCACGAGCGCGACTTCGACGACGCCGACTTCTTCGTCGTCCTCGACACCGAGCAGATGAACGACCGCTACCGGCGCTACTTCCTCGGCGACGCGCAGTGAACGCCTGGGCCCCCGCGTCGCCGTGCGACCAGCGCTGCGTGGCGCACGCCGTCGACAAGGTGGCGAAGGCGCGTGCCGCGCGCCGGTCGATGGCCTTCGTCCGCCAGGTGCTGCGCGCGATGGCGGCCGGCGAGGCGCTGGCCGACCCGGCCGTGGTGCGCGGGCACGCGCAGGGCCTGCTGGCGGCGCTCGGCGTCCGCGTCGAACACGCCGGCGGGCCGCTGAGCGTTGCGGGCACCGAGCCCGCCGTGCCAGCAACGCCCCCGCCCGGGCTGCTCTCCGGGGCGCCGGACACCGCCCCGGTCGGGGTCGGCACGCTGGTGGTGGCCAACCACGTCTCCTGGCTCGACGTGATCGCCCTGCTCGCCGTCGAGCCGGTGACGATGCTGGCCAAGCGTGAGGTGGGGGAGTGGCCGGTAGTCGGGCAACTCGTCCAGCGCGCCGGAACCCGCTTCATCGACCGCGACAGCATGCGCGGCCTGCCCCGTACCGTCGACGAGATCGCCGAACTGCTGCGCAGCGGACGTTCGGTGATGGTCTTCCCGCAGGGCGCCACCTGGTGCGCAGGCACCACGGGCGAGTTCCGGCGGGCGACCTTCCAGGCGGCGATCGACGCGGGGGCCCCGGTCCGCCCGGTGACCCTGGGCTACTTCCAGCACCACGCCCTGAGCACGGTGGCGGCCTTCGTCGGCGACGACGACTTCGGCAGTTCGCTGCGCCGGATCATGAGCGCGGACGGGCTGACCGTACGCGTCCAGGTGCAGCAGGCGATCCTGCCGACCGTCGGTGACCGGCGGGAACTCGCCGCCCGGGCGCGCGATGCGGTGCGCGACGCCGACCCGGCCGTCGACCCGGCCGGCGGCGCCGGGGCGCGGGTGGACGCGGACGCCGCGGGGGTACGGGGCGCCGCCTGCGGGCGCAGCCTCCAGGTCCCCGCCGACGCGATCTGCGGCACCGACTTCCTGTGCGACGCGGACCTGGCCGGCGGGCCCGGTACGCGGCCGGCGACCCGGCACCGGCGGGCCACCCCGGTCGCCGAGCGCCGCGCCTCCACGGCACGCGGTGGCGGGGCGCGCAGCCGCTGACGCCGCAACCGTCGCGTGGTGGGCCGTATCCGTATGTCCGGGGGGAGTAGCGGGGGCAGGCCCCTCGGCTCATCCCAAGCCCAAGCCCAAGTCAGGCGTGGGCGGCGGCCCGAAACGTGCGGCGGTAGGTCTGCGGGGACACCCCGATCGCGGCGTGCAGGTGGTGCCGGAGCGAGGTGGCGGTCGCGAAGCCCACCCGGCCGGCGATCTGTTCCACCGACAGATCGCTGTTCTCCAGCAGGCCGCGGGCCCGGTTGACCCGCTGCTGGATCAGCCACCGACCCGGACTCATCCCCACCTCGTCCTGGAACCTCCGGGCGAAGGTGCGCAGGCTCATCCGGGCGTGCGCGGCCAGGTCGGCGAGGACCAGTGGTTCCGCCAGCCGACCGAGCGCCCACTCGCGGGTCGCCGCCGTGCAGGCCGCGGACGGCTCGGGCACCGGCATTTCGACGTACTGCGCCTGGCCCCCCTCGCGCCACGGCGGCACCACGCACAGCCGGGCCACCCCGCTGGCGACCGTGCTGCCGTGGTCCTTGCGCACCAGGTGCAGACAGGCGTCGACGCCGGAGGCGGCACCGGCCGAGGTGAGGATGTCGCCGTCGTCGATGAACAGCACGCTCGCATCCAACGCCACCTGCGGATACGTGGCCCGGAAGCGGGCGGCGAGCCCCCAGTGCGTGGTGGCCGGCCGGCCGTCGAGCAGCCCGGCCTCGGCGAGGGCGAAGGCCGCGGTACAGATGGAGACGGTGCGCGCGCCGGCCGGGATCAGCGCGAGGGCCCGCGCCGCCGGCGCCGACAGCGGCTCGGCCGACATGGCCGCCTCGTACGGCGGGATCACCACCGTGTCGGCGGTGGCCAGCGCCTCCACGCCGTGCGTCGCGGTCAGCACGAAGTCCGCAGATGTGCGGACGGAACGCTCGCCAGGGCCGTCACCGACCGCGCAGGTGACCACCTCGTACCGGTCACCGGCGGAGCCGAAGACGCGCTGCGGGATGCCGAGTTCGAACGGGTAGACGCCGTCCAGCGCCAACACGACCACACGATGCATGGCATGATCCTATCGGTGAATGACCTTCGTGCCACTGCCTGCCGGGGGCGGCGAAGGCGCAGGCTGGGGCCATGAACGACACCATCACCATGCGGGCCGTCAGCCAGGACGCCATCGGCGGTCCCGAGGTACTCAAGGAGGTCCGGCTGCCGCGCCCGAAGCCGGGACTCGGCGAGGTCCTGGTGCGCGTGCGCGCCGCCGGCCTCAACCCCACCGACTGGAAGCACCGCGGCCTGCCCGGACTCTTCCTGGGCGAACCGCCGTTCGTGCTCGGCTGGGACGCCTCGGGAGTGGTCGAGGCGGTCGGCCTCGGGGTGACGCTGTTCGCGCCGGGGGACGAGGTGTTCGGCATGGTGCCGTACCCGTACGGGGTGGGCACGCACGCCGAGTACGTCACGGGCCCGGCCCGCGCGTTCGCCGCCAAGCCAGCGAGCATCGACCACGTACAGGCCGGGGCGCTGCCGCTGGCCGCCCTCACCGCCTGGCAGGCCCTGGTGGACACGGCGCGGGTGACGGCCGGGCAGCGGGTGCTGGTCCACGCGGCGGCGGGCGGCGTCGGCCACCTCGCCGTACAGATCGCCAAGGCCCGCGGGGCCGAGGTGATCGCCACCGCCAGCGCGCCCAAGCACGACTTCCTGCGGTCGCTCGGCGCCGACGAGGTACATGACTACCGGACCACCGACCTGACCGAGGCCGTCCGCGGCGTCGACGTCGTCCTCGACTCCCGCGGCAGCGAAGAGGCGCTGCCCGGGCTGCGCAGCCTGCGCCGTGGCGGCACCCTGGTCTCGCTGCGCATCGACCCGGGCAACCCGGCGCTCCTCGCGGAGGCCGACCGGCTCGGGGTGCGGGCCGCGGTCATGGTGGTGGAGGACGACCACGCGGGCATGGCGGGCATCGCCGCGCTCGCGGCGGACGGGCGGCTGCGCGCCGAGATCGCCGGCACGTTCGACCTCGCGGACGCGGCCCGGGCACACGCCCTGGGCGAGACGGGCCACACCACGGGGAAGCTGGTGTTGACGGTGGACTGAGCGGTGCCCGCGATCGGCCCCGGTCGCGTGAGGTCTGGTCAGGCGCCTGGCGCCGTGGCCCCCCGGGCGGGCGGGGGCTGCGGCGCCTCCTGCTGGGTGGCGGCGCCGGTCCAGACGTCGGCCAGGGCCACCAGGTCGTCCACGGCGGCCTGGACCCGCGCGTGGTCGCCGGTGGTGAGGTAGTCGAGTTGGAGGCCCGCGTAGGCGGAGTTGAGCAGGGTGGCCCGGCGTTCGGCGACGTCGTCGGGGACGCCGTGCACCCGGAGCGCCTCGGCGACGAACAGTGCCCGTTGCCGCAACATGCCGGGCACGTGCGTGCCCGGCAGCCGCCCGCCGGCGGCCAACCCCTCGATCTCGTGGAGCAGTCGGACCACCGGCAGGTACTCGTCGGTCAGGTGCCAGTCCCACGAGGCCCGGATCACCGAACCGAGACTGCGGCCCTCGGCCCACCCGGGAAGCGCGCTGAGCCGGTCCCGCTGGCGGTCGTCGAGCCGTACCAGGATGGCGTCGATCAGCTCGTTCTTGTCCCGGAAGTGGTGGGTGAGGACCCGGGTGCTGTGCCCGAGCGCCTGCGCCAGCGGTCGCATGGAAAGGCCGGCGAGACCGTGCTCGGCCAGGTACTCGATGATCGAGTCCAGCAGCTCGGTACGGCGCTGTGGGTCGCGCGGCCTGGCCATGCGCGGTGCTCCTCGGGGTGGGACGGTGGGGCGCGCGGGCGCGTGTGATCCGCGGGCCGGGCGCCGGCGCGCCCGGGTCAGCGTAGCCCTCGGTCCGGCGGGACGACCCCGCTGGTCACGGGCGAGTAAGGGGAGGGCGCGGCCCCGGCGTCGCCGTCCGACGGCCCCGGCGTCGGCGGGCCGCGGGCCGGGCGGGCCGCTCCCGGATCAGCGGCGAACCGCAGGTCCTTGCCGAGCGGCGTGCCGAGTCGTACGTGCTCGCGCCGCATGCCCCGCCGGCTCCAACGCGTCGCAGATGTCGACCAACACGCGGTGGTCGATGTGCGGTTGATCGCTGAGCACCTGCTGGCTGCGTACTGGCTGCGTACTGGCCGTCGGGGGTTCGGGGCCGTGCGGCCGGCGGGTGGTGAGGGTGGGCCCCGCGCGGTGCGGGGACGTCGTGCCGTGCTCGGGCGGCCTCGCGCGGCGGCCGGGGACACCCCTGCGGGTGCAGGGACCGCGCGCTCTCCTCCGTGCCGTGCCGTGCCGTGGTGGGAGGCCCGCGTCATCGGAGCAGCCCCCGCCGGCGGGTGGACCGGTCTGCCGGGCACCGATGGCGTACCGGTTGGACGGAGGGGCCGACGTGACCTGTTCGAACTGCGGCTCGTCAGTGAATGGAACAACCCCGCGCGCGGGGACGCTGTCCGCCGATGTGCCGACCCAAGGATGGCACCGGAACACCGCTGCCTGCGCCGGGACCCCCTCCCTGACCTGCGGTGTTACGGCTTGTGCCGCTGCCTCCTGGCCATCCCCTCAACGCGGTCTGGGCACCTCGCCGAACGCGCCGCTCCGTGTCCGCACCTCGGCGCGGAGCCCGGCCGCGACACCGGGCGAAGCCCATCCACCGTACTCGCAGCGGCCGGGCTGGTGGGCCGCTTCGCGTGCGCGGGAGGCGATCGCGCGTACGGCCGCGCATCAGACCACAACGGCCCCGCCCTGCTCCACCCCGCTCCGCCCCGCGGCGGCGCCGACGGGCATGCGCGGGGCCCCGGGCAACGCTGTTGCGCATTAAGGAAACGATCGTTACGTTAACGGCCGCCGGCCACGCCATGCCACCCGATCCCCACCCACCCCGCATCCACCTCGCCGCACCGTGTCCCATCCGCTACAGGCCCCGCCCGTCGCGAACGGGATGCGCCCCGGTCGGCCCGCGTGCGGCAGGGCCACGCGCAAGGAGTCCCGCATGCTCACCGAAGCCACCGCCGTCGTACGGGGGCGTCCGTTGCGCTATCTCGATCCGGGTGGTCCCGGTCGGCCCGTGCTCGCGCTGCACGGGCACTTCGGGCGGGCCAGGGCCTTTGCCGGGCTGGCCGTGGCGCTCGCTCCGCGGCATCGGATCATCGCCCTCGAACAGCGCGGGCACGGCCGCAGCGCCGACTCGGTGGCCGACGCCGGCGACTTCGGACGGGCCGCGTACGTCGCCGACGCGGCGGACTTCGTCGAGGTGCTGCGGCTGGGCCCCGTGCCGGTCGTCGGGCATTCGGCCGGTGGCCTCACGGCCTTCCAACTCGCCGCGTGGCAGCCTGAGTTGGTGAGTGCTCTGGTCGTGGAGGAAGGGGGCGCCGAGAACCGTAGGCCGCGGGTGGCGCGCCCGGTGCTCGACGTCGGCGACTGGCCCCGCCGGGCCCCCACGCTGGCCGGGTTGCGCCGCCTCGTGGAGGCGCGCGGCATACCCGATGCGGGGTACTTCCTGGAGAGCGCGGTCGAGCGGGCGGACGGCTGGGGCTTCCTCTTCGACCCGGACGCCATGATGGCTTCCCAGCGGGCGGCGGTCGGCGACTGGTGGGCGGACTGGCTCGGCTCCACCTGCCCCGCCCTGCTGGTCCACGGCACCGCGAGCACCGTCCTGCCGACCCCACTCGCGACCGAAATGATGGACCGGCGGCCCGGGACCGTGCTGCGGACCTTCCCCGGCTGCGGGCACTGGGTGCACGACGACGATCCGGCCGGCTTCGCACGGGCCGTCCGCGCCTTCCTCGACGCGCTGCCGGCCGCCGCCCCGACCGGCTGAACGGGCATTGTCACACCCCCGTCCTACGCTGGAAGCATGTGCCGAAGCATCAAGACACTCCGCCCCCCGGCCACGCCCGAGGTGAGCGACGACGACATCCGTGCAGCAGCGTTGCAGTACGTGCGCAAGGTCTCGGGCTTCCGGGCGCCGGCCGCGCACAACCGCGTCGCCTTCGACGAGGCGGTCGAAGCGGTGGCCGGGGCCACCCAGCGGCTGCTCGACAGCCTGGAAATACGGGGCGGCGGAGGCCGCCGCGCGGACAGCGCAGCGGGCTGAACGGCGCGCCCTTCCCCTCGCGCGGGGACGTACCGGGTGCGGCCGTGCTGTGCGGGGGAGCGCTGCGCGGGGACGTGCCGTACGGGGAGGTGCCGTGCGGGGAGGGGGGAGCGGCCGGTCACGGCTCGGCCGCTCGTCCCGGCCGCTCGTCCCGGCCCGCCGGCAGGCCACCCCGCCGACCCCCGCCGGACCCCATCGACCTCCACCAACCCCCGGCGGACCTCCATCGATCCCCGCCGGGCCCCCGCCCCGCCGCTGCCGTTACACGATCGACCGGATGCCGCGGCCGGCCCAGCGCGGAACCGGTTCGACGTGCGGCAGCAGGCGGGCCAGGGTCGACGCCGGGAGCGGGGTGGTGCGTCCGGTGTGCTGGTCGACGTGGAGGGTGAACAACTCCTCGGTCGCGACGGGTTCACCGGGCGGCACCGCGTGGTCGCCGCCCCCGACGCCGTCGCCGGCCGGGGCGTCGCCCACCCCGGCCGGGCCCTGGGCCGCGCCCGCGGTGGACGGACCGGGCGCCGCGTACATCTCGTGCGCGAAGTGGGCCTTGCCGCCCGCCGCGCCGAGCAGTCGGGTGCGGACGGTGAGCGCGCTGCCCTGCGGCACCTCGCGCAGATACCGCACGTGCGCCTCGACCGTGTACAGCGAGCAGCCCGTGCGCCGCCGGTAGTCGGCGTCCAGCCCGACGTGGTCCATCAGCGCGTCCGTCGCGTGCCCGAAGACCAGGACGTAGTACGCCTCGCTGAGATGGCCGTTGTAGTCGATCCACTCCGGCCGCACCGGCTCCCGGTGGACCGGGAGCGGGAGCACGTCGGGGGCCGTCATGCCCGGTCACCGCCCTGCTGGGGGAGTCGGCCGGTGGCCCTCAGCACATTGATGACGCCCCGGTCGCGCTCGGCCACCAGCGCCGCGTGGTCCCGGTCGCCGGCGGCGTCGGCGCAGCCGTCCACCATCGCCGTACGCAGCGCCGCATCGAGTTCGGGCGCCTCCAGCCGGGTCCACGGCGCCTTCAACGAGGGGCCGAAGTGGTCGAGCATGTGCGCCATGCCGCCCTCGCCGCCCGCGAGCGCGAAGGTCAGACACGGGCCCATGAACGCCCAGCGCAACCCCGGGCCCTCGGTGATGGAGGCGTCGATGTCCGCCACGGTCGCCTCGCCGGCCGCCACCATGTGCAGGGCCTCGCGCCACAGCGCCTCCTGGAGCCGGTTGGCGATGAAGCCGGGCAGCTCCCGCTCCATGGTGATCACGGACTTGCCCGCCGTCCGGTAGAACGCGGACGCCCACTCCACCGCCCAGGGCTCGGTCGCCTCCCCGCCGACGACCTCCACCAGCGGGATCAGATAGGGCGGGTTGAACGGGTGCCCCACCACCAGCCGCCCCGGGCGCGCCGCCGCGGTCTGCATGTCGGTCATCGGATAGCCCGAGGTGGAGGAGGCGATCACCGCATCGGCCGGGGTGGCCGCATCCAGATCGGCCAGGAGCGCGCGCTTGAGCTCCAGCTTCTCCGGCGCGCTCTCCTGGACGAACTGCGCGTCGGCCACCGCCTCTTCGAGCGTGCCGGTGACGGTCAGCCGGTCCGGGGACGCGCCGTCGGCCAGGCCGAGTTCCCGTACGGCGGGCCAGGCCGCGTCGATCAGCCGCCGCAGCCGTGCTTCGGCGTCCGGGGCCGGGTCCCAGGCGGTGACGTCGTAGCCGCGGGCCAGGAAGTGGGCGGCCCAGCCGCCGCCGATGACTCCGGCGCCGACGCAGGCGACGCGGCGGACGTGGTCGGGTGCGATGGGGGACATGGCAGGCTCCTCACCAGGGGTGGGTGGTACGGGGTGGGTGCGGTGCGGGTCAGACACGCGGGGCGAGGCCGAGCCGGGCCCTGGCCTGGGCGGGCGTGGCCACTCGGGCGCCGAGCAACTCGGTTATGTGCACGGCCCGTTCGACCAACTGGCCGTTGGTCGCCTTGACACCCTTGCTCAGGTAGAGGTTGTCCTCAAGGCCCACCCGTACGTTGCCGCCGAGCAGGATCGCCTGGGCCACCCAGGGCATCTGCATCCGGCCCAAAGCGAAGCTGGCCCACTGGGCGCCGGCGGGCAACTGGTTCACCATGGCGGCGAGCACGGCGGTGTCGGCCGGGGCGCCCCAGGGGATGCCCATGCACAGTTGGAACACCGTCGGGTCGTCGAGCAGGCCCTCGGCGTGCAGTTGCTTGGCGAACCACAGTTGCCCGGTGTCGAAGATCTCCAACTCCGGCCGTACGCCGAGTTCCTGAATGCGCTTGGCGCCGGTGCGCAGCATGTCGGGGGTGGAGACGTAGAGGTTGCTGCCGTCGCCGAAGTTCAGCGAGCCGCAGTCCAACGTGCAGATGTCGGGCAGCAGCTCCGCGACGTGCGGCAGCCGCTCCAACCCGCCGACCAGATCGGTCCCGGGCAGGTGGCGCAACGGCTGCTCCGGGTCGATGACCAGGTCACCGCCCATGCCGGCGGTCAGGTTGATGATGACGTCGGTGCCGGTCTCCTTGATGCGCTCGACCACCTCGGCGTACAGCCGGGGGTCGCGCGAGGGGGCGCCGCTCTCCGGATCGCGGACGTGCACGTGGACCACGGCGGCCCCGGCCCCGGCCGCTTCGACCGCCGATGCGGCGATCTGCCGCGGCGTGACCGGAACGTGTGGACTGCGGCCCACGGTGTCGCCCGCGCCGGTGAGCGCGCAGGTGATGATGACCTCGTCGTTCATGGGGGTCCCTTCGAGGACGGGGCGCCGTGCGGGGGCAGGGCGCCGGGGGGTGTTCGGTGTGTGCGGCAACCGGCGGGGCGTGACCGGTTGGCGTGGGTGTGGCGGGTGGGGGCAAACCGCGGGCCGCGGGTCGGCGCGTACGCGGAGTCTTTGGTACGTACGGGCCGGGTCCCGTGAGCAAGTCCGACGGGGCCAGCCACAGGGCATCCCAAGGCCAAGATCGGCCAGCAGCCAGTCAGAAACCGGCCCGAAGCACGCTGGAAGCAGGCCGGAAGCAAGTCCGCAGCAAGCCGGAAGCCCGTCAGAGGTCAGTCAGTGGTCAGTCAGTGGTCAGTTCGTCGGTGACGAAGGCCGTGAGAATGGCGTGCATGTCGTCCGGTGTGGTGCTGCCGGGGGCGGTCGCCAGGACCTGGGTGGCGAGCCCGTCGATCAGCGCGGCCAGCCGCAGTGCGGCGCTCTCCGGGTCCAGATCGGCCCGGAAGGCTCCCTGGTCACGGCCGCGGCGCAGCACGTCGGCGAGGGTGGCCCGCCACTGTCGGTAGAAGTGCCCGTGCAGTCTGCCGACGGCCGTCGACCGCGCCGCCTCCGCCCACAGGTCGAGCCAGACCAGCCACTGGCGGCGCTGCTGTGCGGTGCGCGGCGTCTGGAGTTCGATCAGCCGCAGCAACTCGGTCCGCGCATCGGTGCTGGCCAGCCCGTCGGCGGCGCGCCGCGCAGTGTCCTCGTCCATGCACCACCGCACGGCCGCTTCCAACAGCTCGTCCCGCCCGGGGAAGTGGTAGTGGATGGCCGCGGTACTGGTGCCGCAGGCCGCGGCGATGTCACCGACGCGTACGGCGTGGAAGCCGTGCTCGGCGATGAGCCGCACCGTCTCCCGCACGATCTGGAGCGGCCGACCCTCGGTCGGCGCGGCGGCGCCGGACGGCTGTCTGGGGCCGGGCGCCGCGGCCGACTCGGGCAGCGGGCCGAGCCCGGGGCCGCCCAGCAGCCAGCCGCAGTCGACCCCGCCCGCGTCCGCGATGCGTACGACCTCCGCGATGGTGAAGCGGCGGGTGCCGCCGAGCGAGCGGGAGAGCTTCGACGGGTCCATGACGATCCGCCGTGCGAACTCCCGCCGGCTGCACCCGAGGCTGTCGATCACCTCGGTGACCCGCGTCCGCACGGTGTGCCCGTCCGGTTCGCCGCCACCCACCGGCATGGCCTGCGCGGTGCGGTCACCCTGCTGCACTGGCTGTTCCTCCATGGCTGGGGACCGTAGCAGCGTGTTGAGATCACCACAACATTGACTCCTCGGAGCCTGCCGCAATTCCCAGGAAGCACGGCGTACTAAGCCGCTGTCATGTGCTGATTCGCTAGTCAGGATGGTGAGAGGTGCGGGGGGAGCGCAGGGCGCATCCGCCCGCCACCTCGGACGCGGCCCGGCAGGTGCCCCGGGGCGAGTGGGCCGAGGGCGGGACCGGGCGCCGGCGTGCGCCCGGGAGCGGCCCGTGCCCCCGGCCGTGGCGGAGCGTCGCCCGGCCCGGGTGGCGCGCCCGTCCGTGGCGGGGCGGCGAGGGAGCCCGTGGCGGGCGGAGGGGGAGCGCCGTTGGGGTCCTTCGGGGCGCGGGCGCGGGTGCGTACTCCCCAGCGGTGCGCGGTGTGGGTTACCTTGCGAGGGAAAGCGCTTTCTTCGGCTGGCTGCCGGGCGCGGGCGCCCGGGACGCACCACGCCCGTGCTGCATCCGTGCCGCACCCGTACCCGAGGCCGTGCCGCACCCGCCGCGGAGCCCGGCCGAGCGGCGGCGGGCAGTGGTGCGCAAGGCGGGCGCGGGCCGTCGGAGGTGCACCGGTCCGCCCGGTGGCGGCGCGTGAGGACGGAAGGAGGACCGATGACCGCTGAGCGGCCCGGGCCGACGAACACCGCAGGGCGCCGTACGGTGCGGATCGCCCTGAACGGGGTGACCGGACGGATGGGCTACCGGCAGCACCTGGTGCGTTCGCTGCTCGCCATCCGTGCGCAGGGCGGGTTGGAGGTGGGCGACGGGACGGTGCTGTGGCCCGAACCGATCCTCGTCGGACGGCGCGCGGACGCCCTGCGGGCCATCGCCGAACGGCACGGCCTGCGCCACTGGTCAACCGACGTCGACCGGGTACTGGCCGACCCGACCGTGGACATCTACTTCGACGCCCAACTCACCGCGGCCCGCGAGGAGTCCGTGCGCCGGGCCATCGCCGCCGGCAAGCACGTCTACTGCGAGAAGCCCACCGCCTGCGACCTCGCCGGCGCGCTCGCGCTGGCCCGGCTGGCCGCCGGTGCGGGCGTCAAGCACGGCGTGGTGCAGGACAAGCTGTTCCTGCCCGGCCTCCGCAAGCTGCGCCGGCTGCTGGACGGCGGGTTCTTCGGCCGGGTGCTCTCGGTGCGCGGTGAGTTCGGCTACTGGGTCTTCGAGGGCGACTGGCAGTCGGCGCAGCGCCCGTCGTGGAACTACCGGGCCGAGGACGGCGGTGGCATCGTCCGCGACATGTTCCCGCACTGGGAGTACGTCCTGCGCGAGCTCTTCGGCCAGATCCGCACCGTACAGGCGCAGACCGCCACCCACCTCCCGCAGCGCCACGACGAACAGGGCCGGCCCTACCGTGCGACGGCGGACGACGCCGCGTACGGGACCTTTCAGCTCGCGGGCGGCGTCGTGGCCCAGCTCAACTCCTCGTGGGCGGTGCGCGTGGACCGTGCGGAGCTGGTGGAGTTCCAGGTCGACGGGGTCGAGGGGTCGGCCGTCGCCGGGCTGCGCGGCTGCCGTGTCCAGCACCGGTCGATGACCCCGAAGCCGGTGTGGAATCCGGACCTGCCGGCCGGTCACGCCTTCCGCGAGCAGTGGCAGGAGGTGCCGGACAACGAGGAGTTCGACAACGGCTTCAAGGCACAGTGGGAACTGTTCCTGCGCCATGTGGTGCTCGACGAGCCCTGGCGGTTCGACCTGCTGGCGGGCGCCCGCGGGGTGCAGCTCGCGGAACTCGGGCTGCGCTCGTCGACAGAGGGCCGCCGGCTGCCGGTCCCGGAGCTGACGCTGTGACCGGCGTGCCGGCCCGTGGGGCCGGTCGGGGCCGTGGGGCCGGTGGGCGATGCGGTGGGGCCCGCGCCCCCCACC
>NZ_JBEHZD010000960.1:0-1456 GCF_040240285.1 Streptomyces sp. HSW2009
CGTCGGGCGCGCTGGTCCGCCCTCAAGCAGTCGTCGGGCGGCCTCGCCCCCGACTTCGAACCCGACCCGCTCGCGGCGCACGGCGTGCGGCCGGACGCGCCCACCACCTCCGGCGCACCGCTGGACCCAACCGCCGCCGCCGGCGCCCCACGGGACCCGGACGCCCCACAGGGCACGCCGACGGCCCCACGGACCGAGCCGCCAGCGCCGCGCTCTCCCTGAGGGCTGATCGGTGCCTGGTGCCTGGTGCTCAGTACCTGCTGCCCAGTACCCGTTGCCCGGTGAGGACTGGCCGCTGACCGCCGCGCGCCGCGCGCCCGTCCCCGGGTGGCCGGGGCCGTGGTGTCCGCGAGCGCATCGGCCGGCGGCGGGCGACGGCCACGGGGCAGGAAGCGTCCGTAGGACGGAAGATCCGAGGTCGGAAACCCGCGGGGCCACGAATCCGCGGGGCCACGAACCCGTGAGGTCGCAAGCCCACGAGGCCGCGAACCCGTGGCGTCACGAACCCACGAGGCCGCAAACCCACGAGGTCACAAAGCCGTGGGGGCTGGTCGAGGTTTCGACCAGCCCCCCCGGCTGCGGTGGATCGTGGACCACCGTCCCGCTCTTCAGCGCTCCGCTCAGTCGTCCTCGTCGAGGAGGGGGCGGAGCGGTTCGGGGAGGTGGCGGTCGCAGGACTGGCGGGCCGACTTGGTCAGGGAGTCGTCCGCGCACTCGTAGAAGTCGCTGTAGACCAGTTGGGCGGTGTACGTCGCGAGCACGATGGCCAGCGCGATGCCGCCGGTGACCAGGCCGCTGATGGCCGCCGTCGAGTGCTGCCGGGTGCCCGTGCCGTTCCGCGGTGCGGGCAGCGGTGTCGCGGTGGCGTCCGGCGCGGGCGGCGGAGCGTCCACGGCCGGGCCCGTACGCTCCGGCTCCGCCCCGCGCTGCTTGGCCCGCAGGCCGCTGATGCCCCAGTACACGGCCAGCGCGCCGAGCAGTAGCGCCACCTCGCGCAGGCGGAACCGGGCGAAGAAGAACGCCCACATGCCGGCGAGCAGCGCGTAGCGCGCGCGGCGCTGGGCGGGGTCGGTGGGGTCCCAGCGGGACCGGCCGCCGTTGCCGCCGTTGCCGCGCTGGCCGTTGCCGTTCTGGCCGCGCTGGTTGCCGGGTCGGCCGCCGGGGCCCGTGCCGAAGCCGCCGCCGTTGCTGCGGCCCGGCTGCTGGTTGCTCCACTGGCTGCCCCAGGCCGGCGGCTGCCCCTCGTCACCCGGTGCCTGCCCGGGCTGCTGGCCCTGACCTTGGCCCTGGCCCTGGCCCTGACCATGGGGCCCGGCAGCCGGACCCCATCCCTGACCTTGTCCCTGACCGCCGGCCCCGGCGCCCTGGCCCCACCCCTGGCCGCCGCCCTGGCCCGTGCCCTGCCCCGACTGCTGGCCGCCCTGGCCGGTCGGTCCCGGGCCCCAGGTGGGCTGCA
>NZ_JBEHZD010000961.1:0-1560 GCF_040240285.1 Streptomyces sp. HSW2009
ACTTGATCACTCGGATTGGTAACTGCCGTACGTACAGGCGGCCTTCGGTTGAGCATGTGATCCGACCAAGGAACACACAACGCTCAACACGAAGGCCGTGGGGATGAGTTTGTCGCATCATGCTGTCCGGCAGGATCCGTTTGCGGGGCTGTCACGCTTCCGGGGTGAGTTCTACTCCTGTCTGACCAGGCGTGCGGACGCGCTGTTCGAACTCGCGGACGCGGTGTTGTGCGCCGACGGTCCGATCCGGTCCGGTCCGGTCGCTGGTGGAACTGTCGCTGGTCGGTGAACACCGTCGCGGGCACGGCGGACTCTACGATGCCCTGTCTGCGGGCCAGGTCGATGTCGCCCGGCTCCGACGAGCCCTGCCCGCGGTGCCCCTGCCACGGGCGGCGGACGGCCGGCTGGTCCTGGCCGCCGACCTCACCTGCTGGCTGCGGCCCAGCACTCACACCTCACCGCAGCGGATCCTGTGCCACACCTACGGGCGGGGCAAGGACCAGCACATTCCCGTTCCCGGCTGGCCGTATTCGGTGATCTGCGCACTTGAGACGGGCCGCAGTTCCTGGACCGCGCCGCTCGACGCGCTGCGTTTGGCACCTGGCGATGACGCCGCCACCGTCACGGCCCGGCAGATGCGCGAGCTCGTCGAGCGGCTGATCGATGCCGGGCAGTGGACGGACGGCGACCCGGAGATCTTGATCGTCGTGGACGCCGGCTATGACGTTCCCCCTCTGGCCTTCCTTCTGAAGGATCTCCCCCAGTGCAGGTGCTGGGCCGGATGCGCTCAGACCGCGTCCTGCGGCGTGCGGCCCCGTCGCGTGAGCCTGGTGTCCGGGGTCGGCCACCCCGTCATGGCGGCGAGTTCGTGTTCGGCGACCCGGCCACCTGGGGCACACCCGACGCGCAGACGGTGACCACAACCCGTCTCTACGGGACGGCCACTGCCCGGGCCTGGGACCGACTTCATCCTCGGCTGACCCATCGTTCGGCCTGGACATCCCAGCTCGGTGCACTGCCGGTCATCGAGGGCACCGTGATCCGCCTGCAAGTCGAGCACCTGTCCAGCGGCGCCACGCCAAAGCCGGTCTGGCTGTGGTGGTCGGGCACCGGCGCCTGTGAGTCCGACGTCGACATGCTCTGGCAGGCATTCCTGCGGCGCTTCGACATCGAGCACACCTTCCGCCTCTTCAAGCAGACACTCGGCTGGACCTGCCCGAGGATTCGCACCCCCGAAGCCGCCGACCGCTGGACCTGGCTGATCCTCGCGGTCTTCACCCAGCTCCGGCTCGCCCGCCCGCTGGCAGCCGACCTCCGGCGGCCATGGGAAAAACCGGCCTCGCCCGACAGGCTCACTCCCGCCAGGGTCCGCCGCGACTTTCGACACCTCCACCCGAAGGCCGACTGCCCAGCCCGAGCACCGAAAGCCTCCCACCCCGGACCAGGCCGACCACCCGGAAGCAAAAACACCCAACCCACCCCACGCCACGACGTTCACACAGTCGGCAAACCAAGCTCCACGAAACGACGAACGAAGAAGTCAACGGACCCACGTCCGCG
>NZ_JBEHZD010000962.1:0-1547 GCF_040240285.1 Streptomyces sp. HSW2009
GGGGGGGGGGGGGGGGGCGGGGGGGGCGGGGGGGGGGGTCTAACCTGGGCCGGGGGGGGGGGCCCCCCCCCCCCCGCACCATCCGGCGGCCTCCGGCCGCGCACAGCTACCACCAGGGAGAACCGCGATGGCACCGGCGGGCCTCAGCTCCGAGAACGCAGCGCGGCGCGAAGCGGCGGCCCCCGCAGACCATGCGGCCCCCGCAGACCATGCGGTCGGTGACGCGCTCGCGCGTCCGCACTTCATCGGGATCGGCGGCGCCGGCATGTCCGGCATCGCCCGCATCCTGGCCATGCGCGGCGCGCAGGTCGCGGGCAGCGACGCCCGCGAGTCGGCCACCGCCGCCTCGCTGCGCGCACTCGGCGCCACCGTGCACATCGGGCACGCCGCCGAGCACCTGGCGGACGACACCACCAGCGTCGTGGTCTCCAGCGCCATCCGCGCGGACAACCCGGAGCTGCGGGCGGCGGCCGAGCGCGGCGTGCCGGTGGTGCACCGTTCCGACGCGCTCGCCGCGCTGATGACCGACCGGCGGGCGATCGCGGTCGCCGGCACCCACGGCAAGACCACCACCACCTCCATGCTGGCCGTCTCGCTCGGCACCCTCGGCGTCGAACCGTCGTACGCGATCGGCGGCGACCTGAACGAGCCGGGTTCCAACGCGCGGCACGGCGCCGGCGAGATCTTCGTGGCCGAGGCCGACGAGAGCGACCGCAGCTTCCACAAGTACGCGCCCGAGGTCGCCGTCATCCTCAACGTGGAGCTCGACCACCACGCGAACTACGCGTCGATGGACGAGATCTACGAGTCCTTCGAGACCTTCGTGGGCCGCATCCGTCCCGGCGGCACCCTGGTCATCGCCGCCGACCAGGCAGGCGCCCGCGAACTGACCGACCGCATCCGGGGCCGCGCGGGCCTGAACGTCGTCACCTACGGCGAGTCCGACGGCGCCGACCTGCGCATCCTGGCCGTCACCCCGCACGGTCTGACCAGCGAGGTCACCGTGGCCCTGGCCGACGGCGAGGAGCTGACGTTCACCGTGTCGGTGCCGGGCCGGCACTACGCGCACAACGCGGTCGCCGCGCTCGCCGCCGGCATCGCGACCGGCCTGCCGGCCCGCGAGCTGGCCACCGCGCTCGCCTCGTACACCGGCGTCAACCGCCGCCTCCAGCTCCGCGGCACCGCCCGCGGCGTGCAGGTCATCGATTCCTACGCGCACCACCCCACCGAGATCGCCGCCGACCTGGAGGCGATCCGCGGGGGCGCGGGCGACGGGCGGGTGCTGGTGGTCTTCCAGCCGCACCTGTTCAGCCGCACCCAGGAGCTGGGCACCGAGATGGGCGAGGCGCTGACGCTGGCGGACGCAGCGTTCGTGCTGGACATCTACCCGGCCAGGGAGGACCCGGTCGCCGGCGTGGCCCGCGCGCGGGGGCTAGCCCCCGCCCCCGCCAAGGGGGCGGCCGGGCCGGGGGGCGCGGGCCCGGCGGCGCTGCCGGCGCGCCTCCCGGGGGATGCGCCGCCCCGCGGGCGCGGTGGCACCAAGGGCG
>NZ_JBEHZD010000963.1:0-1540 GCF_040240285.1 Streptomyces sp. HSW2009
GGCGCGGCCCCACCCCCCGGGGCGCCGGCGCCGCGACCCATCTGCCCCCGGCCGACCGGCAGCCCGAGGCCCGCCGGCCCGCCGCCGCCGCGGCCGGCGCCCTCGGCACCGGACCGAACGGCGCGCAGCGCACGGCACAGCACCCCGCACAGCGCACCGCGCAGGGCGCCGTCGGCGCGGGCCAGGACGGCCCCGGCGGCGATCCGGGCGCCACCCAGGTGCTGCCACGGATCGCGGTCGAAGAGCCCCCGCCGCCCACCCAGCCGCTGGTCATCGGGCCGCGCACGCCGTACAACGACAGCGAGACCCCGCCCGGCGGCACGCGGTACGCCCGCGGCCTGCTCGACGGCGGCCAGGACACCGGCGAGCACACCACCGTCATCGGCAGCGTCGGCGACCCCGACGCGCCGGACGGCGCCCCTTCCCCGTGGCCGGCCGCGGCCGACCCGGGCCGCCCGGCCCGCAAGCGCCGCGCCTCCGACTCCGTGCGGCACGCGTACTACCCCGGCCGCCGGATGAACCTCGGCGTCGTCCTGCTCCCGCTGCGCGTCTTCCTCGGCTTCATCTCGATCTACGCCGGCATGGGCAAGCTCTGCGACCCGGTCTACTTCGACGGCGGCGAGCGCGGGTCCATGGTGACCTGGTTGCAGTCGCTGCACCCGTGGGCGGTGGCGTCGCCGCTCCGCGACTTCGCCCTGGAACACCCCGTGGGCGCGGGCCTGACCATCGCGTTCTTGCAGGTCGTGGTCGGCGTGCTGACCGTGTGCGGGCTCTGGCAGCGGGTCGCGGCCTCGGTCGGGGCGCTGCTGTCGGCGGCGCTCCTGGTCACCGTGAGCTGGCGGACCGTACCGGCGTACGACGCGCCCGACATCATCTACCTCGCCGCCTGGAGCCCGCTCATCATCGCGGGCGCGCCCGTGTACTCGATGGACGCCCGGCTCGCCGGTGAGGCGTGGCGGCTGCTCGGGCCCCGGGTCGAGGTCCGGGACCTGCGGCGGCGGGTGCTGCGCCGCGGTTCCGTGATGGCTTCGGTGGTCATCGGGCTGACGCTGCTGATCGGCTCGATGCTGGGCGGCGCGGTGCGCTCGTCCGACACGGTGCGGGTGCCCGGGCGCAGCGAGCCGCCCACCAACCACCTGCCGGGGAAGGCGCTGCCGGGTACGAAGGACGCGACCACGCCGCCGGGCACGCGCAGCCCGGAGGGCGAGCGGAGCGGTTCGCCGGCCGCCGGTGACGAGGAGCCGAGCCCGGCCACCTCGCTGCCGAGCCAGGAGAGCACGCCGGGCATTACCGGTCCTGCGCAGGTGCCGGGCAGCGGCACCGTGGGGCAGCCGAGCCAGCCGCAGCCGCAGGCGGTTCCGCAGCAGCAGGGCCAGGTCGGCGGCGGCCAGAGCAGCAGCCAGACGTCGGGCGCGCAGACCGCCCCGCAGTCCCCGCAGCAGCCCCCCCAGTCCGCCCCGCAGCAACAGCGCCAGGCCCCGCCCCCCGACAACGAGACCTATGACGACAGCGAGACCGAGAGCGACATCGGCAGCAGTGG
>NZ_JBEHZD010000964.1:0-1528 GCF_040240285.1 Streptomyces sp. HSW2009
AGGGGGGACCCTGTGGGAGAGTAGGACGCCGCCGAACTCCTTTTAGAAAAAGAGCCTTGTGAGGGCCATCAGTCCTCACAAGGCTCTTTTTGCGTTGCCCAGAAAGTTCTGGAGAACGCCGCCGATGGCTGCGATGCTGTGGCCATGAACTACCTGGTCAGGGCCCTTAAGGGCGATGAATGGGCCGCGCTCAAGGAACTGCGGCTGGCCGCGCTCGCCGACCCGGTCGCCCGGATGGCCTTCGCGAGCACGTACGAGAAGGAAGCCCCGCAGCCGGACGCGTTCTGGCAGGAGCGGGCCGCGCAGGGCGAAGCCGGCGTGACGCAGAAGACCTTCGTCGCCGAGCCCGTCGGTGAAGAACCGGACGTCCCGCAGTCGCTGGCCGGCATGGCCATCGTCCTCATCGAGCAGGACCAGCGCCAGACCCACCTCGTCGGCGTCTACATCCGCCCCGAGCACCGCGGCAGCGGCCTGGCCCAGCAACTCTTCCAGACCGCACTCGACTGGTCCTGGGAACTCCCCGCCTTCCCCGTCGAACGCGTACGCCTGTGGGTGCACGAGGACAACGCCCGGGCCCGCGCCTTCTACGCCGGCTTCGGCTTCACCCAGACCGGCAACACCATGGCCTACCCCAACCAGCCCGACCAGACCGAATACGAACTGGCACTCCGCCGGCCCTGAGCCCGGAGCCCGAGGCGGTCGGGGCGGGCCGGGTGCGGAAGCTCGTACCGGCGAAAGCCCGTACCCCCGGAAGCGGAAGCCCGTAACCCCGGAACCCGTACGCGCCACCCGCAGGCGGTGCGAGTGGAGTGCGAGTGGAGACGGAAGCTCGGGCTCCGCGGAGCCCGAGAAACTTCCTGAAGAAATTTCGGTCGGCCATGTCGAGAAGTCGTGGCCGGCTCCGTCCCCGGGGTGAGCGCGACCACAATGGTCGCACCCGGATCGAGGAGCCCACCATGGCCAAGTACCTGATGCTCAAGCACTACCGCGGCGCGCCGGCGATGGACTGCCCGCCCATGGACGAGTGGACGCCGGAGGAGATCTCCGCCCACGTGCAGTTCATGCGGGACTTCGCGGCGCGGCTCGAAGAGTCCGGCGAGTTCGTCGACGCACAGGGGCTCGCCCCCGAAGGGACCTGGGTGCGCTACGACGGGCCGGGGCGCCCGCCCGTCACCGACGGGCCGTTCGCCGAGACCAAGGACCTCATCGCCGGCTGGATGCTCATCGACGTCGACAGCTACGACCGCGCCCTGGAACTCGCCGGCGAACTGTCGGCCGCCCCCGGCGTCGGCGGCAAGCCGATCTACGAATGGCTTGAGCTGCGCCCCATCCTCTCCGCGCCGCCCACCACCACATCGTGACCACATCCGACGCAGCCCCCGGTGCCGGGCCCGTAGCCGCCGTGGACGCGGCCCTGCTGCGGAGCCTCGTACCGGGCGTGCTGGGGGTGGGGGGGGGGGGCCGCGGGCGGGGGGGCGGCGGGCGGGCGGCGGGGGCGGCGGGGGCGCGCGCCACGCGCGCCCCCCCC
>NZ_JBEHZD010000965.1:0-1498 GCF_040240285.1 Streptomyces sp. HSW2009
GGGGGGGGGGGGGGGGGGGGGGGGGGGGGGGGGGGGGGGGGGGGGGGGGGGGGGGGGGGGGGGGGGGGGGGGGGCGCCCCCCCCCCCCCCCCCCCCCCCCCCCCCCCCCGGTGGCCGAGCCGCTAGAACTCGTCCATCGTGTGCGGCAGCAACTCCGTGTGGAGCGCGGCGTCGAGGGCCGCCGCCGCGCTCGCCGTGTGTTCGGTGACGATGCCGGCCCGTACCAGCGCAGCTATCGCGGTGTCGCCCAGATAGGCGCTGGCCAGCTCGCGCACGTCGACGGCGAGGTCGGCCGGGGCTTCGGTCGGCTCGTACGTGGCCGTGCCGTCGGTGACGGTGAGCCGGAACCGGCCCGCGTTCGCCGGGATCTGGGCGTCCCGCACATCGAGTACGAGATCGACGTCGGCGGCCCAGGACCTGGCGCGCAGCGCCGCCGCCACGTCCACCAGACGTACCCGCAGGCCCGGCTGCTGGCCGGTGACGCGCACCTGGTCGCGGTCGGCGCAGAAGTGCAGCAACGGTTCGTCAACCGGCCGGCCCCAGGCGACCACCCGGTTCGACAGGTCGATCGAGGCCAGGTAGCGCCAGAGCGCCGCGGCCACCGCCGGCGTGTCCGCCTCCAGCTCGAAGAGGTGCACGGAGCCGGGCCCGTCGTCGCCGCCCTTGGTGCGGTACAGGGCGTACCCGGCGAGCGGTTCGCCCAGCGCCACGATCCGCGGCGGGCTCAGCTCGTCGTCCTCCTGGTCCTCCTCGACCAGCCACTCCGTCTGCCACCACGCCGGGGTCCGGGCGGTCCGGCCGCCCCGTTCGGCGCGGGTGCGCTCGTAGTACGGGCCGAGCAGTGCGGGCGCCCCGGCCTTGTCGACCAGCCGCAGCGGGCGCTCGTCCGGCGCGATGCGCAGCGCGAGCGGCCGGGAGGAGTCGATGGTCAGGTGCAGCCCGGTGGTGCCGGTGCCGAAGCCGAACCGGCCGTAGATCGGGTCCTCGGACGCCCAGAGGCAGGCCAGCGGCGTCCCGGCCGCGCCGAACCCGCGGTACAGCTCGGCGATCAGCCCGGTGAGCACGCCCCGGCGCCGGTGGGTGGGCGCGACGGAGACGAAGGTCAGCCCCGGGCAGGGCAGCTCGCCGCCGGGCAGCGAGAGCGTGAAGTCGAGCGTGCCGAGCAGGCCGACCAGCCGGTCTCCGTCGTACGCACCGATGCGGGTGCACTCGCGCAGGACGTCGAGGTGCTTCTTCCGCTTGTCGTCCTCGGGGCTTTCGTGGAAGACGAGGTAGTTGAGGTCGAGCGCCTCGTCCAGCCGGGTCTCCGGCACCTCGCCGAACCGCAGGAGGGAATGTTGTTCCATATTTCCGGACCGTAGTTCCGAAAAGTCGCACGGGCATCCGTTTTTCGCCCGGCTATGGGAAGCCCGCCGTTTCCGGTCCTGCGGGCCCGGGGGCCCCCCCCGCCCCCGCGGGGGGGGGGCCCCGGGCCCCGGGGGGCCCGGGGCCGCGCGGG
>NZ_JBEHZD010000966.1:0-1493 GCF_040240285.1 Streptomyces sp. HSW2009
CCCCTACGTGCGGGCCGCGCTCGCCGCCGACCGGCTGCCCGGGCCCCTGGCCTACGACCCCGACGAGGGCAGCCTCACGGTCGGGAACGGCCGGATCTCGCCCGTGGCCCGGGCCGCGTGGGAGTACCACAGTGGTGGGGTGCGGGTGTTGGAGAGCTGGTTCGAGCGGCGTACCGCAGTGGCCCCGCCCGGCACGCTGGAGGCCATCGGCCCCACCGGCTGGCCCCAGGAATGGACGTCTGACCTGCTGGAACTCATCACCGTCCTGACCCTCATCGCCGAGTTGCAGGCGCCGGCCGACCGGCTGGCCCGTGAGGTGGCGGCCGGCCCCGCGCTCACCGCCGACGAGCTGCGGTCGCTGGGCGTACTGCCGGTCCCCCCGGCCGCCGAGCGCCCGGCCTCGGTCCTCGACCACCACGAGGAGGGCCCGGAGGGGCAGTTCGCCCTGCTGTGACGGCGCCGGGGCCCCTGCGCGCCCGGCGGCGGGGGCGACCGGCTCTCGGGCCGGCCGGGAGATGGTGGTACGGGGCGGGCGCCGATGGCCAGGGCCGCTGCGGTACGCGGACGGCGCGCAGCAGCGACGCCGCGGGCAGCGCGGCAGACGGGCCCCGGGCAGCACGGAGGGCGAGGCGCAAGCAGCGCGGAAGGCGGGGGCGCCATGGGGGAAGGGGGGCGCAGCCCGTCCGTTCGCCGCTGGGCGGGGCACGGCTGGAGCTGGCCGGGCCACGCGCACACACGACGCGTACGGGGCGCGGACCTGGCCCGGGGCATGCCCGGACCAGGCCGTGTCGATCGGGAAACGAGCGGGGGTGGTGTCTCGCTTTACCGCATGCGACGGCAGGTTCGGGCGGTCAGCCCCTGTTGCCGAACAGCGACCGTCGCAGCCGTCGCAGCGGCGCGAACAGCGACACCCGGGCACCCCGGCTCGCCTTGGTGCGCGAGTGGTCGCGCGCCGTCAATTCCTGCATCAGCACCGTGGCGGCCTCCGCCTCGCGCTGCGGCACCGCTGGGCCGCCGAGCACCGCGAGGTGGCGGTCGAGGCGCGCACTGGACGCACCGCTCCCACAGTTGATCGCAGGCACTCGTGGCCTGCTGCGCATCGTTATCTGCTCCATGACACTCCCCACCCGTACGAAGGCACCCGCCCCGGGCAGAGTAACCCTACCTCCCCCGGCCGTCACCCGTGCATCCCACACCTTGGATTCGCGGTGCCGTCAAGGTTGTTGACAGACGTTTTCGCAGCGTGTGGCCTTCGATGGGAGCGCGAGCACCTCTCGCGCGCCCCCTCACCCCGGGCCCGACGGACGCCCGCGAGCACCCGTCGGCGCCCCGCCGCACCCGTCAACACCCGCCGAATGCGCCCGTCAACGCAGGCCGGGGCCGCTCCTGCGGTCCCGGCCGCGCTGCCCCACGCGCCGGGGGGGGGGGGGGGGGGGGGGGGGGGGGGGGGGGGGGGGGGGGGGGGGGGGGGGGGGGGGGGCGGGGGGGGGGGG
>NZ_JBEHZD010000967.1:0-1492 GCF_040240285.1 Streptomyces sp. HSW2009
CATCGCGCATGGCTTTCCGACTGCGGCGGGCGGGGCGACTTGTCCCCGCGGCTCAGCGCGGCGGAGCCCGTCCGGCGCCCGGGGGGGGGCGGGGCGCCGGGGGGGGGGGGCGGGGGCCCCGGGGCCCCTCGGCGGTCAGCATCGGCGTCAGGGCAGCGCCGGTGCTGAGAGGCGGCGCCGGGGGGTTGCGCCGCTGGTCCGGAGAGTCAGGTGGTGGTGCGGTCCGCGGGCACCGGCGCCGGCTCGGCCGGCACGACTGATAGCGCCGTCGACACGGGACGTACGGCCCGGTCGAAGGGCGGTGCGCTGCGGGGGGTCTCGCTTTGCATCGTGGTGGATATGCCACATCCGGCGCAACCGTTTCGACCGGATGCGGTCGGCTCCGGGCGTCCCCGGAACCGACCGGTGGTGTGTGGCGACCGGGCGGCTGTCCCCTGCTGACCGGTCGCCGGGCCGGGGCGAGGTCCCACGGCATGCTCCCCGTGCGTCACCACGGGGAACACGTCTCTCGCTCCGGTGTCTCCGTCCTGCCGCTGTCGGGCGCCCGGTGAACAGGTACGGAAGGCCACGCGTGGAATGGGGCCGCTCCTGGCTGGCGCGGACACGTGGCCCAACGACAGGCCGCGCGCGCCGGTCACGCGCCGTACGGGTGACGGCTCGCCACGCTGGGCGATGAAACGGTTCCGCACACGCGCGAGAACCACCCACCGGACGCACGTTCCGACACCCGGCGCACTCCGGCGTACGACCCATGGCGGACGGCGCCGGGACGGTCGGGCGTACGGGAGGGGGGAGCCTGCGGCGGGGCGGGCCCGGAGCTCCGGCGCGCCCCGGGCCCGGCAGCCGTGGGGACGGTCCCGGGGCGGCCCCACGGCAGGGTGCGGGCCCAGCCCGGGCAATGGGGCTCAGATGCGGCCCCGGCACATCTCCAGCAGGGTCATCGCCAGCGCGGTGCCGGGCTTGCCGAGCTGGTCGCGGTAGTGGTTGAGGACTTCGAGTTCGCGCGCGAGGTTGACCCGGCGCCCGCCGGAGGTGATGCGCTCGTGCTGGATGGCGGCCGAGACGGCGGCGCGCTCCTGGACCAGGCCGATGATCCGGCCGTCGAGGTCGTCGATCCGCTGCCGGGCCCCGCGGATGACGTCCGCCGCGGCGCCGGTACGGGCCCCGGTCGCCTCGGCGTCCGTCGCGGCGGCGGTCGGAGGCTGCGCCTGGGGCTGGATCTGCGCCTGCGGCTGGGGCCTGACCCGCGCCTGGGGTTGGACCCGCGCCTGCGGCTGGCCCTGGGGCTCGGCCTGGACGGCGGCGGTCGACACGGTGTTACGGGTGTTCACGATGGGGTCTCCTCGGGTGACGGAACCCCGGGGTCTCACCACGGACCCGGCACCACGCAGAACGCCCCCGGCCTTGGCTGGCCCGGGGCGCCTGGGAAGTCGCTCAGTGGTTCAAGCAACACGACCATGGCAGCCGGACGAGCCGGTGCCATAGGTAAAGA
>NZ_JBEHZD010000968.1:0-1491 GCF_040240285.1 Streptomyces sp. HSW2009
CCGCCCGCAGTCCGCCACACCGCCGGCCGCGCCCACCGCCGCCGCGCCCGGGCCCGGGCGGGCGCAGCCACCGGCGCCGGCAACCCCCGACGCACCGACCGGCCCGACCCGGTCGAGTGAGCCCACTGCGGCCACCGGACCCACGGAGCCCGCTGGGCCACCCGCGCCGACCCCACCGCGTACCCGACCCGCGCCGCAGCCATCGAGCAGCGCCGCCACCCGGCCCAGCACCACCCCGCAGCGCCCCACCCCGCCCCGGCCGAAACCCACCCCGCCGGACCTGCCCACCCCCACGCCCACGCCGGACCCCACCGAGCCCACCCCCGGCCCCACCGAACCCACGCCCACCCCGCCCGAGCCGACGCCGGAGCCCACCCCGACCGTCGAGCCCACAGCACCCACCCCCGAGCCCACCGGCAGCGTCCTCATCTGCAAGCCGCTGCTCCCCGGGGTGACCCTCTGCTGGTACGGCTGAACCACCCAGCACGATCGGAGGCGGCCCCCGCTCCACCCCACCGCTCCTGGTGGGCCGGCCAGCGTGTCCGGCCGAAACAGCCACTCCGCTCCCGCCCCAGCGGCCAGCGCCCCGCACCGTGACCACCCGAAACCACTCGACCACGCGCGGGCAGGCGCGCGGGGGACGGGGACGGCGCCGCGCCGCCCGATGTGTCCAGACCGTGGACGTCGCCGAGGGAATGGGCTAGCTTCCAGCGCCATATGACGGCCATGGGGACAGTGAGGCGTATGCGGCAGATGAGGCAGTTGAGACAGTCGGGGCGGGGCAGTCGGATACGGCGCGTGATCACGGCGGGGCTGAGCGGGGTGGCCGTGGCAGCCGTGCTCGTCACCCCCGCCGGAGCCGCGGACGCACGGGCCACGGATGCACGGGCCGCGGACAACCGCGGCCAGACGGCACGGGCGGTGACCGCCGAGCCCACCGCGGCGGCGCTCGGCCGCTCACCGCTGAGTTGGCGGCTGACCGAGAGCGGCAGCGACGCCAGGTTCCGCGGGCTCGCCGCCGTCAGCCGGCACACCGCCTGGGCCGCCGGTACGAAGGGCACCGTGCTGCGCACCGTGGACGGCGGGCGGAGCTGGCGCAACGTGTCGCCGGCGGGCGCCGAGGCGCTGGAGTTCCGGGACGTGGAGGCGTTCGACGCGCGGCACGCGGTGGTCCTGGCCATCGGTGAGGGCGAGGCGTCCCGCGTCTTCCGCACCACCGACGGCGGGGCCACCTGGACGGAGAGCTTCCGCAACACCGACCCCGCGGCCTTCTACGACTGCATGACCTTCTTCGACCGCCGGCACGGCATCGCGCTCGGAGACCCGGTGGACGGCAAGTACCGCATCCTGTCCACCGCCGACGGCGGGCGGAGCTGGCGGGTGCTGCCGTCGGCCGGGATGCCCGCGGCCCAGCCCGGTGAGGCGGCCTTCGCGGCCAGCGGCCAGTGCCTGGTGAGCTCCGGCAGCCGCGACGCCCGGATCGCCCCCCGC
>NZ_JBEHZD010000969.1:0-1481 GCF_040240285.1 Streptomyces sp. HSW2009
ATCGGACGGGTACGGGTTGGCGTGGTCGTTCCCGAGCCCGGCCCTGGGGCCGCAAGTGGGCCACGCACGTTCTCCCTGCACGCCGAGCACGCGCTCGGCGATGAGGATCTGCTGCTGTTTCGTCGCCTGGTGGGCATAGGGCGCGTACGCCTTTCCACCGAAGGAATCCCAGGTGCTCTTGGAGAACTGGAGACCGCCGTAGTAGCCGTTTCCGGTGTTGATCGTCCAATTGCCGCCGCTTTCGCACTGGGCGACCTTGTCCCACGTCGCCACGGTCGCGGCGGAAGCGGGCACGGTGGAGAGGGCGAGGGCCGTGGCGGCGCTGGCGGCCAAAGCCGCGCAGGCACCGATCAGTTGACGGCGCATACGGAAGAACATGGGTTTTCCCCCTGAACGTATCGAGGGGCCGGCAAGGACCGACCACGACGTGCGACGCCTTGACTTTCCGCAGTGAGCGCGGTGGAAGGAAGGGTTTTCGGGTGGCCGGATTCTGCCGTGTCACAAGGTGGCCAGGCCCTGTGTTCCCGTTCCACCGACCGCCTTCCATCGCCGTGCCGCGCCCGGCGGATACCGCCTGCTGATGGCCGGACTGTGACACGACCCATTCCGTCCACCCCGTAAGCCTTACGCACCGGCCGCCCTTGGTCGGAAACTGAGAAAGCGCCACGGGAATTCGCTCCACCGGCGTCCCCGGTGTGCCCGGCGCATACCGATGCGGGGGATAGACCCCTTCCGACTAATGCGCCAGAACGCCCCGGGCAATGGCCACGTCGGCCTTATCGAACCCGTCATCAAGCGGCCCACATAGGCCCTCTCTTCCCTCTGTTCAGACTGGAGTTTCCACCATGTCGAAATACCTTCACCCCCGTCGTTCCCTCGCCATCGCCGTGGCCAGCGTGCTGGCGCTCGGAGTCACCGCTTTGGAGGGCACTGGTACGGCGTCCGCCGCGCCTTCGACGGCCACCGTCGCCGCGGCTGGTGCGCTGGACAAGGGAAGCCCTGGCCAGGGGGCGCCTTCAGTGCGAGAGCAGGAGCGCTCGGTTCGGCTCGCCGCGGATCGGGTGACCCGCAGCGAGGCCCTCACCCGGGCGAGCTCATGGGTTGGCCTCGGCCTTTCGTACAACCAGAACGGCACGTACGAGGGGTACCGGCGCGACTGCTCCGGCTACGTTTCCATGGCGTGGAAGCTCGGCAAGCCCGGCCTGGCGACGCCCAATTTCGTACCCAGCGGCGCAGCCAGGACCATCAGCAAGGCCGAGCTGCGGCCGGGCGACGCGCTGAACAACGACCGTGCTGGCAATGACGGCCACATTGTTCTCTTCGAGGGCTGGGCCGATTCTTCCCAGAGCTCCTATTGGGGCTATGAGTTCAGTGGCTCAGGCGTGCACCACCGCAAGATTCCCTACCCGTACTTCGCCGGCAGCGGCACTTCCAACTACCGGCCCATACGGAACGTCAACATCGTGGACGACAACACTCCG
>NZ_JBEHZD010000097.1:0-18611 GCF_040240285.1 Streptomyces sp. HSW2009
CCCGCCCCCCCGGGGGGCGCCCCCCGGGCCCCGGCCCCCCCCCCCGCCCCGGCGGGGGGGGGCCCGCCGGGGGGGGGCCGGGCCCCCCCCCGCCCCCCCCCGGCACCGTGGGCGTGTGCCCCGCCGTGCGCCCCGTGCCCGCCGACGCCCGTCTGGGCGGCGCTGAAGAGCGTGTGTAGGGCCAACTGCGCGCCGACCGTCAGCGACATGATCAGCACGGGTCCGCGCTCGCGGCCCCCCGCGCACCAGGCCGCACCGCCCGTGCCGGCCAGGGCGACGCCGAGCGCCCACAGCGGGATGGGCGTCGCCGACATGACGGCGTGCCCGGCGGCGGCGAGCAGCACGCAGACCGCCGCGAACACCGCTGCTCGCAGCGCCCGCAGAACGTGCCCCGCTTCCATGACGGACTCATCGTTGCACCCGTCGCCCGGGCGCTCGCGTGCGGGGGCGCGAATCACCGCGCAGGGCGCGAAGCGCCGCCCCGCACCTCGGCCCGTCGGTACGGGGCGGTGGAGGGCCGCCGGCGCGGGGGGAGGGAGCCGCGGCCGGGTCCGTGCGCTTACGCCGTCGCGGCGCCGTTCGGGTCAGCCAGGGCGCCGCGCGCCGCGACACCCGCTCCGGACGCGGTGTCACCCGCCGCTCGGGCGCGGCGGCGGGCCCCGTACGCCCGCCCGACCACCCCGCGTACCAGCGGATATCGGTGGCGGTCGGCGGACGGCCGGGATGCGCGTCGGTGCCCGGCCGCTCCGTCGTGCGACGGCCCGGCCGGCTGCCCGCTCTCCAGTCAACTGCGGATCGCGGGCCGTCGGGAGCGTGTGTGCACCCCCGACGATGGGTGCGCTGCGCACACCCCGTGTGAAGCGTGCGGGCCGCCGGGCGTCACCCGCGGGCGTGTTCCTCCCCATCCGGGGCATTCACCTGGCGGGGGCGTTGGGTACCGCAGAACGGACGAGGAACATGAGACCGACGAGTGGCGTACTGTCCGACACCAGGGACGAGCAACGACCGTCCCTTCCGATCCCGCGAGCCGAACAGTGCCCGAATTGCGGTGGTCAGCTAGCCGTCAACCAGGACGGTTGGAAGATCTGCCACACGTGCGGATACGCCTCACCACCGTAGGTCGTCCGATGCGAATGCAGGAGGCAGGCCCCGTGGTCAACCCGAGCGTCAACGCGTCCGTCAACCCGTGGCTGGCGATGGTGCCAGGAACGGACCCCGCGGGCAGGTCGCGGGCGGTGCGCGACGGCTGGGAGGAGTTCGTGGCCCGGGGCGCCATCACGCCATCGGTGCGCCCGGTGGTGGCCGAGTCGTGGCGGCGGTCGGCCACCGCGCGGGTGGCGAGCGACGTGGTCGCCCCGATCAGCCTGGAGCCGGGCGCGCTGGAGGCGTACCGCAGCGGGCATCCGCTGGCCCGGCTGCTGCCGCTCTTTCGCGAACTGCTCGGCGGCGTCGCACAGGAGGGCGGCCATCTCTTCGCCGTCTGCGACGAGTTGGGCCGGCTGCTGTGGGTCGACGGGCACCGCGGCGAGCTGCGCCGGGCCGAGCGGATGAACTTCGTGGCCGGCGCCAGTTGGGACGAACGGCACGCGGGCACCACCGCGCCGGGCACCGCGCTCACCGTCGGCCACCCGGTGCAGATCTTCGCCACCGAGCACTTCAGCCGCCCGATGCAGCGGTGGACCTGCGCGGCGGCGCCGGTCCGCGCCCCGCACACCGGGCGGCTGCTCGGTGCGGTCGACATCACCGGCGGCGACCATCTGGCCGGGCCGCACAGCCTGGCCCTGGTGCAGGCGACGGCCCGCGCGGCCGAAGCCGAACTGGCCTCGCAGCGCCGCCCGGCCGCCGGCCCCGACGTGTGGCTGAGCGCGCTCGGCCGGGACGCGGCGGGGTGGGGGGCGCAGGGCCGACGACTGCGGCTCAGCCGGCGGCACAGCGAGATCGTGGTCCTGCTCGCCACCCACCCGGACGGCCTGACCGGCGACCGGCTGGCCGCGCTGCTGTACGGGGAGCAGGAGGTGGACCCCGTCACGTTACGGGCCGAACTGTCCCGGCTGCGGCGCCGGATCGGGCCGCTGCTCGGCTCCCGCCCGTACCGGCTGTGCGCGACGGTCCGCTGCGACGTGCTGATGGCGGCGGACGAACTCGCCGCCGGCTTCCCGCACGCCGCGCTCCGTACGTACCAGGGGCCGCTGCTCCCGCTGTCGGAGGCGCCCGGGGTGCGGCGGCTGCGGGCGGTCCTGGACGACCGGGTGCGGCGTGCGGTGCTCGACGGCCGGGACGTCGAACTGCTGCGGCACTGGGTCCGCACCCCGTGGGCCGAGGGCGATCTGGAGGTGCGGGAGGCCCTGCTCGCCGTGTTGCCCGTACGCAGCGCCGAGCGGGCCGCGGTCGCCCGCGACGCCCAGCGGCTGCGGGCGGCGTACGGCCTGCCGGCGGAGCACCCGGTGGCGCTGGCGCGGCCCACTGCAACGTCGGCGCAACGCGGCGCTGACTAGCCTCCGCGCAGCGCCGCCCGCGGTGGGAGTGGGTGGCATGTGAGGGAGGTCGTCCCATGCCTCGATATGCGCACCCCGGTTCCGACGGCGCCGTGGTGAACTTCGCGCCGCGCTACGACCACTGGATCGGTGGCGGTTACGTGCCGCCCCGGCAGGGCCGGTACTTCGAGAACCCGACCCCGGTCAACGGGCAGACCTTCACGGAGATCGCCCGCGGGACCGCCGAGGACGTGGAGGCGGCCCTGGACGCCGCCCACGCGGCAGCCCCGGCGTGGGGCAGGACGCCCGCGGCCGAGCGCGCGGCGCTGCTCCTCCAGATCGCCGACCGGATGGAGGAGAACCTCGAAGCGCTGGCGGTGGCCGAGAGCTGGGACAATGGCAAGCCGGTACGGGAGACGCTGGCGGCCGACGTGCCGCTGGCCATCGACCACTTCCGGTACTTCGCGGGCGCCATCCGCGCGCAGGAAGGCAGCCTCTCGGAGATCGACCCGGACACCGTGGCCTACCACTTCCACGAGCCGCTCGGCGTGGTGGCGCAGATCATCCCGTGGAACTTCCCGCTCCTGATGGCCGCGTGGAAGCTGGCGCCGGCGCTGGCCGCGGGCAATGCGGTCGTCCTCAAGCCGGCCGAGCAGACTCCGGCTTCGATCCACGTCTGGCTCGAACTCGTCGCCGACCTGCTGCCGCCCGGCGTGATCAACATCGTCAACGGCTTCGGTGTGGAGGCCGGCAAACCGCTGGCCAGCAGCGCCCGGGTGGCCAAGGTGGCCTTCACCGGCGAGACCACCACCGGCCGGCTGATCATGCAGTACGCGGCGGAGCACGTGAAGCCGGTGACGCTGGAGCTGGGCGGCAAGAGCCCCAACCTCTTCTTCGACGACGTCTCCGCCTCGGCGGACGACTTCCTGGACAAGGCGCTCGAAGGGTTCACCATGTTCGCCTTCAACCAGGGCGAGGTGTGCACCTGTCCCTCCCGGGCCCTGATCCAGCAGGGTCACTACGCGGACTTCCTCGCGGCCGGCGTGGCCCGTACCGAGAAGATCGTGCAGGGGCATCCGCTGGACACCACGACGATGGTGGGGGCGCAGGCGTCCAACGACCAGTTGGAGAAGATCCTTTCGTACCTGGACATCGGCCGCCAGGAGGGCGCCAAGACCCTCACCGGCGGCGACCGGGCAGAACTGGGTGGCGAGTTGGAGGGCGGCTACTACGTCCAGCCCACGATCTTCGAGGGCGCCAATCACATGCGCGTCTTCCAGGAGGAGATCTTCGGCCCGGTGGTGGCGGTGGCCCCGTTCGCCGACTTCGACCAGGCCATCGAGATCGCGAACGACACCCTGTACGGCCTGGGCGCAGGCGTCTGGACCCGCAACGGCACCACGGCCTACCGGGCGGGCCGCGCCATCCAGGCCGGCCGCGTCTGGACCAACTGCTACCACGCGTACCCCGCGCACGCGGCGTTCGGCGGCTACAAGCAGTCCGGCATCGGCCGGGAGAACCACAAGATGATGCTCGACCACTACCAGCAGACGAAGAACCTTCTGGTGTCGTACTCGGCGAAGGAGCTGGGGTTCTTCTAGCGGCCGGAGAAAGGGCCCCTGACCTGGCCGGACACCTCCGCGGGCGCGGAGCGGACTGCACCGGCCCCTCCCTCAGCGCGCCGCCGGGCGGGACGCTTCCGCGCAAGCGGAGGTGTCCCGTCGCCTCGCTCGCGGTGATCAGGCCGGCGTGTCTTCCGGCCTGATCACCGGAGCTGCCGACACGACATCCCTCACCGGGTGTCACCTGATCGGCCCAGCCGCCATGCCAGACTGCCGGGGCCGGGGCCGAGGCCGGGGCCGAGGCCGGGCGGAGTGGCTTTCACTCGCGTCGAGGCCCTTAACGTTTCCAGGTCCCGCCCTGCGCTGGTACTCCGGCAGGGCGGCGAGCTCACTTCAGAGGCCGACGCTTCGGGTCGTCCTCTAGGTGAACGCGGTCCCAGTCGCCGTGCTCGGCTGCGGCTTCGTAGGTGGTGCGCAGAAACGTCGTCAGCGCGCCGTCGGGGTCGCGCGCAGTGCGCACGTCCTCGTACGGCAGCAGGAACTGGCCGTGCTCGGTGCTGTAGTAGGCGCCTTCCGGCTTCACGGGGTGGTCGGCGAAGCCATCCGGCTCGGGATAGGCGTAGGCGTAGAACGCGCCCTCCTCCCCGCCGCCCGGCCAGAAGCCGCAACTGGAGAGCTCGCGCGAGTAGCCCTCGACCATCACCCAGTCGTCGCAGTTCGGTGCGCCGCCGGGATGCGGGGGAGCCGAGCGGCCTGAGAAGCGGGTACAGGCCAGGTCCATCCCGCCCCAAAAGAAGTGCACGGGGCTGACTTTGCCCGTGAAGTGGGCACGGAAGCGGCCCATGACCCGGTGTGCCTGAAGCAGTTGCCGCCAGAAGAGGTGCGCCGCCTCCGCGTCGTAGGAGGCGTGCTGATCGTCCTCCGCGAACGGGATCGAGGGCTCCACCTCATTGGGGCGTCGCTGGAAGTCTGCGTGAATGCCGAGCGCGTCGAGTGCCTCCATCGTCTCGGCGTAGAAGGCGGACACCGACTTCGGTTCCAGGGGCACCTGGCGGCTCGTGCCGTCGCTGCTGCGAATGAGCAGCCGGTGGCCGATGAAGTCGAACTCCGCGTCGAAGACACCGTCGCGGTAGGGCACCGCACCGGTCGTCAGCCCTCTGGGGGTGACGTACAAGGTGACCTGCCACCAGTGGTTGAGCAACGGCGCGTGGGCCAGCCGGAGCTTGCCGACGATCTGCGTCCACATGTGCAGCGTGTCCCGGGTCGCGGTCCAGTCGGCGACGCGCAGCGACGGCCATGCCGCACGCCCCGACTCCGCCGGACTGGCGGACGAGTGGTGAGTGCTCACGGGCGTCTGCCTCCAGAGTTCTACCGGTGCTCGGGGTTGCTGAAGTCGGGACGGCAGCCAGCGTCCCACTCGCTGCGCTGGTTTCCGTACGCCGGGATGCCACCGGCCGCGCGCAGCATCGCCGCCAGGTGCAGCAGGTTGTACGTCATGAAGGTGGTGTTGCGGTTGGTGAAGTCGTTGTCCGGCCCGCCGGAGCCGGCGTCCAGGTACGAGGGGCCGGGCCCCGCCTCGCCGATCCAGCCGGCGTCGGCCTGCGGCGGGATGGTGTAGCCGAGATGCTGCAAACTGTAGAGCAGGTTCATGGCGCAGTGTTTGACGCCGTCCTCGTTGCCGGTGATCAGACACCCGCCGACACGGCCGTAGTACGCGTACTGCCCGGCCTCGTTGAGCAGGCTGGAGCAGGCGTACAGCCGCTCGATGACCTGCTTCATGAGGGAGCTGTTGTCACCGAGCCAGATCGGCCCGCACAGCACCAGGATGTCGGCATCCATGACTCGCCGGAACAGTTGCGGCCACTCGTCGCTTTCCCAGCCGTGCTCGGTCATGTCCGGCCACACGCCGGTGGCGATGTCGTGATCGACGGCCCGGATGGTGTCGACCTGTACTCCGTGGTGCCTCATGATGCCGGCGCTGCGGTCGATCAGTCCGCCCGTGTTGCTGACCTCCGGCGACCGCTTCAGGGTGGCGTTGACAAACAGCGCGCGCAACCCGTCGAAGCGGGGCTCGGCGCTGTCTGCCCGTGCCACCCTCGCTTCCGGTCCTGGCCCTCCCATAGTCGGTCCTCCTCGGATGCGATGTGGGTAGATCGAAGGCCACGATCAGCACGGTACGACGTTCGGGGGGATCTCGCAGCGCCGCGCCATCCCACCAGGCGGTGTCGGTCATCGCGGGCCCTCGGTCCCGACTGGCCCGCGTCGAGTGCTCGGGTCGGCAGCAACGGCTCCAGCCGAACCCGCTGGTCGTTCGCCCGATCACCACGCCCCACAGAGCATGATCATCCACGGTCAACAGCCACTTTCACAGCCACTTCCGCCACACACCCCGGGCCCGAGTCCCTCCGCACCACGAAGCTTCAGGGGCCCCGGAAGGCTCATCCCTATCGCGCGGCAGCCCTGCGCGGACCACACTGGTCGACATAGTCGCCCAAGCCGGGCGAACCCCCACGCCTTAGGGACATCGCTCATGCCCACGGATGCCCACCCCGGCCCGTTGCGCGTGCTCGTCTTCGGCGCCTCACTGCGGGCTGAGTCCGCCAATGCCCGCCTCGGCGCCCTCGTGGCCCGCATGATCGCCGACACGGGCGCCACCGCGGACCTCGCCGCCATGCGCGACTTCGGCACGCCCCCGTACGACGGCGATGTGGAGGTCACCGAGGGGCTTCCCGAGGGTGCTCTCGCGCTGCGCGACCGGCTCAAGTCGTCCGACGCCTTCGTGATCTCCTCTCCTGAGTACAACGCCTCCGTGCCCGGCATCCTGAAGAACACCATCGACTGGGTCTCGCGCGTCCAACCACAACCGTTCAAGACCAAGCACGCGCTGCTCGTCTCCGCTTCCCCGTCCCTGAGCGGCGGTAACCGCGGGCTCTGGGCGCTGAGGGTTCCCCTGGAGCACCTCGGCACCCGCGTCTATCCAGACATGTTCAGCCTCGCCAAGGCTCACCAGGGCTTCACCGAGGACGGCCGGCTCAGCGACTCCGGCCTCCAGGAACGCCTCGCCGAAACCGTCGCGGCCTTCCTCCGCCTGGTCGAAGCCGATGTGCGGTACGTCTGCCTACAACGCCGGTGGTATGAGTTCCCAGGAGACCGCACAGAGGCACCCGTAACCCAGCGAGCGGAGGACTAGCGGTCCACGGCACAGTCCGCAACAGAGTGGCCTCCACCAGGCGACGGATTCCAAAGGGCACAGGCGGGCACTCGCGGGTACCACCACACCGAGAAGGGAACCGACCGTGACAGGAATGCCCGCTAAGGAATACGAGCGCGCTCAATTGCTTTTCGAGGCCAAGGACTACGCCGCCGCGGCCCGGAAACTCCACAGCATCGTCGAGAGCGCTCCGGAGAATATGGCCGCCCGAATGCTCCTGGCTCGCGCTTATTACCACTCCGCGCAGTTGACACGTGCCGAGGGTGAGTTGCGCACCGTACTCAAGCAGGACCCCTCCGAGGCGTATGCCCACCTCATGCTCGGCCGCACGCTGGAACGGCAGAGCAGGGAGGAGGAAGCCGCCACTCATATCCGACTGGCCCGCGCCATGGGCATCGATTAGGGGACTCCGATGCGTTGTTGCGGAGTGCCCGGAGAGGAGAGAAGCTGAGGTTTCAGGAGTCCCGGAAGGGATGACCGAAGGCCGCTCGGATACTCACCGGCGGTCGGGCGGCTCACACGTCGGGAAGCACGGGCGATACGCGGTAATCACAGGGAGGCCAAACACCCCTTCCTGACATGTGTTGTCAGCCGGTATGCCTATGGTCCTGAAGGAGGGCTCATGCAGCAGGACAAGCACCCGGAGTACCACCCTGTGGTGTTCCGGGACCGTGCGGCGGGCTACGCCTTCCTCACACGCTCCACCGCGAACAGCGATCATCTGATCGAGTGGGATGACGGCGCGACCTACCCGGTCGTGGATATAGACATCTCCTCGGAGAGTCACCCGTTCTATACCGGCAAGGCACGGAAGGTTGACCCCGAGGGACGCATAGCGCAGTTTGAGCGGCGCTATGGCAGCACGAGTGATCAGCCCGACGGCGGGAGCGACGCCTGACCGTGTCACTCGAACCCTGGTCCCCCGATCCGCCCTGCGTACGCGCGGCGAAGACCTCTACCCGGTGGCGGACGCGATCGGCGGAGGGAGTCAAGACGCCCACGATCGGGCGATGCAACGCATGGTTCATACCGGCGCACAGCCGGTGACGGCTATGTCGCTCACCGCCGAGTTGCAACGGGACTGGGGGCGCCCCAACGCCGACAACCTGCGCTCCATCCTTCGCCGGTATTTCCCCCAACTCAACGCTCTCCGCGACCAGAAGCACCAGGAGCAGGGCAGCGGAATGCCGATGTTGTTCCTCTCCATCCTCAGCTGCGAGCAGTGCGCCCCGGCGGTATACGCGCCAGGGCTGCTCCGAGAGCCGCGGTATCGCAGTGCACACTCCTCACCCTGCAATGAAACACGGTCGATGATGCATAGCAGCGGTCGGACGGGGTCACTCGTACCTGGATGAGGAGAGAGCGACAACCGTCCCGACGGGAGGACGATGATGACGAACCGCAATGATCTGCCGGCGCCCGAGCATGGATTGATCCTCACCCATTTTCTGACTGTTCGCGATGTGGCGGCCTCACGGCGTTTCTATGCCGACATCCTCGGTGGTGAGATTGTGCTGGAGGAGAACCCCGGCATCGTGAAGGTCGTCAATAGCTGGATCATCATGAACCCTGGCGGCGGCCCCACTCCCGATAAGCCCGGAGTCACCTTGGCACCACCGACCCCTGAAAACCGGAACACCGTCTCCAGCTTCATGAACGTGCGCGTGGCCGACATCGCCGCCTTCCACGCCGACGCCACCGCCAAGGGCGCGGAATTCCTCACCGTCCCGCTGGACCGCAAGGCAGAACTTCGCTGCTACCTGCGTGACCCGGACGGCTACCTCATCGAGGTCGGCCAGGCCACCGGAATGCTGGAGGGGATATTCGCCGACCCACCCCCAGGAACCGTTCAATAAACCCCTGCACACGGACCTCGGGGCCGCCTCGGCGACAGGGCCGAAGGCTGTGTGAGCCAACGCGGAAGCGGAAAGGCCAGTGCGATGACAGACATGCAGTTCGGCATCTTCACCGTCGGCGACGTCACCCCCGACCCCACCACGGGCCATACCCCGACCGAGGCGGAGCGCATCCAGGCCACCGTCACCATCGCCGAGAAAGTGGAAGAGGTCGGACTGGACGTCTTCGCGACCGGCGAGCACCACAACCCGCCTTTCGTGCCATCCTCCCCCACCACCCTGCTCGGCTTCATCGCGGCACGGACCGAGCGGATCGTCCTGTCCACCTCCACAACGCTGATCACCACCAACGACCCGGTCAAGATCGCCGAGGACTTCAGTGTGCTGCAACACCTGTCCCAGGGGCGCACGGACGTCATCCTCGGACGCGGCAACACCGGCCCCGTCTACCCGTGGTTCGGCCAGGACATCCGCAAGGCAATCCCCCTGACCGTCGAGCACTACGGCCTGCTGCGCCGGCTGTGGCGGGAGGAAGTGGTGGACTGGGAAGGTGAGTTGCGCAGTCCACTCCACGGATTCACACTCGCTCCCCGCCCGCTCGACGGCGTGCCGCCGTTCGTCTGGCATGGGTCCATCCGCACACCGGAGGTCGCGGAACTCGCCGCCTACTACGGAGACGGGTTCTTCGCGAACCACATCTTCTGGCCCGCGTCCCACACCCAACGCATGGTGGAGCTGTACCGTCAGCGCTTCGAGCTCCACGGCCATGGACACGCCTCCCAGGCCATCGTGGGGCTCGGCGGACAGGTCTTCATGCGCCGCAACAGCCAGGACGCCGTCAACGACTTCCGTCCCTACTTCGACAACGCACCCGTGTACGGCCACGGCCCCTCGCTGGAAGACTTCACCTCCCTCACGCCCTTGACGGTGGGGTCGCCCGCCCAGGTCATCGAGAAGACACTGGGATTTCGCGACTACGTCGGGGACTATCAGCGTCAGCTGTTCCTCATCGACCATGCCGGACTGCCGCTGAAGACCGTGCTGGAGCAACTGGATCTCCTCGGCGAAGAAGTGGTGCCGACGCTCCGGAAGGAATTCGCCACCGGCAGGCCGGACGACGTCCCCGCCGCCCCCACCCACCAGTCGCAGATCGATGCGGCGCGAGAAGCGGACCGAGAGCCGGACCCGAGTCCGAGTCCGAACACAGGCGAAGAACAGGAGCGACAGTGACTAAAGTCGCGATTGTCAGCAGCGGCCTGCGCGAGCCGTCTTCGACGCGCCTCCTCGCCAACTGGCTCGAAGCAGCCGTGCGTACCGGGCTGTCCGAACGCGGGATGACGGCTGACGGGTCATTCGTGGAACTGCGCCCCCTGGGCCACGCGATCATGGACGCGATGTTCACCGGCTTCGCCACGCCCCCGCTTGAGGAGGCGTTCCAAACGGTTGCGGACGCCGACGGCCTCATCGCGGTGACGCCGGCCTTCAACGCCTCCTACAGCGGTCTGTTCAAGTGCTTCTTCGACGTACTGCCGCAGGAGACCCTCTCGGACATGCCTGTCCTCATCGGCGCCACCGGGGGGACCGAACGCCACTCTCTCGTCCTGGAGCACGCGCTGCGGCCGATGTTCTCCTATCTGCACGCGATCGTCTCACCAAGAGGCGTCTACGCCGCCACCGAGGACTTCGGCACCCAGCAGGACTCAGCCCTCGGGGACCGCATCACCGCCGCCGCGGCCGACTACGCCCGCCTGATCGATGGATGTGGCCCCCGCCGACGCCGTGACACCTTCACCGAAGACCTCGCCTCGATGGAGAAGCTCCTCGGCGGCTCACCCCACGGTTCCGTCTGACCAGAACCCGCACTGGCCGCGGTGGTTCCGGCAGTCGCCGCAGAGGCGCGCCGCCGAGCCTGGCGACAGCTATGAGCAGGACATGGCGCACCGCCCCGGTTCCCGCCGTCCGACGCACAAGGCCCAGAATGGGCAACGCGCTCACGACGGGTACGGCGGCTGCCAGACCTGCTCCTCGGGTGGATAAGTGCCCGTGGTGTTCGACGGCGCCCAAGGCCACGGGACGCTTCCGCGGGTGCAGAGCGGACCCATCGCCACTGCCGCTACCGGCTCCTGTCTTGTCCGCTCCGCGCGAGCGGAGGTGTTTCGGCGCGGGTCCCCACGTCGGTGTCAAGGCGGAGATCCGCTCTGCGCGCGGCGGTGTTCCGGTGCTGGCGCAGGCCCGTTCAGGAGGGCGGTGCCGAGATCACCGGTGTCGACTGCCTCAAGGAGCGCTCATCCCCACGAACCTTCGGGCCAAGATCCGGACCAGGCCCGAATCAGCCATCCGCAGCTTGTGGCCGATCGAAGCTGTTTTCGCTGGTCAAAGCGCATCTGAGCCATGCACCACCAACAGATGAAGAACCTTCTGGTGCCGTATTCGGCCAAGGAGCTGAGGTTTTTCTAGACGCTCAGAAAGAGGTGCCTGACCTGGGTTTCGCCCGCCAGGCACCCTGTTCCGCCACGTGCTCCGCGGGACGCCCACGGCCTCCGGGAATAATCGACTTCGACGGAAGGTGAGGGGGTTCCCTAAACCCGGTTCCCTTTCGTGAGGCCGCGCACGATCGGGGGTTTAGGGTCAACGCGTCGACGCGACAGCGTGTTCGGTCCGGACGAAAGAGCGTGTGAGTATGACGGCATCCGCCACCGAGAGCGGCGCCAGGCAAACGTCAACCGTACGTGCCGGAGAGGCGAGCGGTGACCGCATACAGTTGAGCGTCTACGACATGCTCATCGGCACGGTCTACACGCCTCGTGTCTTTTTCTACCGGGAGACACTCGACGGCGAGGCGCTCCGTGCCTCCCTGGGTAGAACGTTGCGCAACTTCCCGATCCTTGCCGGCCGCATGAAGAGGGATTCCGACGGCGGTCTCAGCGTGCTCTGCAACGACGCCGGTGTGCGCTTCGTCGAGGCACACGCATCCGTGCCCATGCCGGACTACGGGCCTCACCACACGGCGAAAAAGGGGCTGGAGCGTCATCTCAGTCACGCCATGCCGTTCTGGGTGGTTGACCGTGATACGCCGCTTTTCACGGTGAAACTCACCCATATGAAAGGCGGCGGCTCCATTCTGGGCCTCACGATGAACCACGCCGTGGCCGACGGGTCCAGCTACATGGACTTCGTGGAGAGTTGGGCGCGCGAGCACCGAGGCCTCGAAAGCTCCAAGCCCAGCCACGACCGCGGAGTCATCGACGCGCTCGCCGCGTCGGCCGCGGGTGACACCGCTACAGGCGGCGCCCATCTCACGGTCATGGAGCGAGGCCGGAAGGCCGCCTTCCTCGGCCGCATCCTGCGGGGCAGCTTCGGCAGCGTGACGACGGTGACCACCCGCTTCACTGCGGCTGAACTGGCCACCATCAAGGCCACCGCGATGGCCGACCTCGCCGGCACGGAGCAGTGGGTGTCGACCAATGACGCGCTGACCGCCCACCTCTGGAAAGTCCTCGGCGCATTGCGTGACCGCCCCGACACCAGCGAGGAAAGGCTCGGCCTCATCGCCGACTTCCGTTCGTTCGTCGGCGGAGCCGTACCGGATGACTACTGGGGCAACGCCGTCACCAATACCCGGCCGGGGATGACCGCGGCCGAACTGCGCTCCCGCCCCCTCGGTGAGGTCGCCTTGGCGGTCCGCGCGTCTCATGCCGAGAACACGGCGGAGAGAATCCGCGAGGAAGTGGCATTTCTCCGTGCCGAACGCGACGCGGGGCGCTTCAAGCGCGTGATGACCACGATGGCTCTGGACTCGTTCGACAGCACGGTCGCGATCAACAACTGGTCCAAGCTGCCCTTCTACAGCATCGACTTCGGGCAAGGCACCCCCTTCTGGTACGACTTCACCTCCATGGTGGTTCCCTGGACCGTGCACATCGCGCCGACCCCGACCGACCAGGACGGCGCCCGCGATGTACATATGGCACTGCCCCGCGCCCAGGTCCATGCCCTCAAGGAGCCTTCCTGGGCCGGCCGGTTCCACCATTACTCGGATTCCGGCGACGTATTTCCGCTGACTTTTATGGATGCCAAAGCGAAGCAGTGAGCCGTAAGGCCGCGAAGCCGTGAACGCCGGGGGCTAACTGGCCCTGACAAAGCCGTTGAAATGACGGTAAGTGATCAGGCAGACGGCCAAGCCGAGGAAGGCTTCGTGGCTGTCGTCGCGCCGTTCCCAGGAGATGCTCGGACACGACGGCTGACGGTCCGCCATGACGCCGCAGGGCCGCGCTAGTTCAACAGTTGTTTGATTGGCCGTTGAACTAGCCGCTATGACCATCCGACACGATGAAGATCCACACCACCCCACGCCGGGCCCCCGCCCGGCGTGGGGTGGCGGGAGCCGTGGCGCTGACCGTGCTCACGACAGGTCCTTGTGCACGACGGGTCCTTATGCAGAACAGGGATCTCTGGGACACACCGCGGAACCCCGGGGGGAAGCCTGGAGGATGGGCTGCCCCTCGCCTCCGCCCACGGCACCAACGCAGCAGCACGCTGGACGTTCAGAATCGGGAGTGCCTCGAACATGGTTGACATTGCGAGGCAGGACTTAGGGCAGGCGGACGACGCACAGTCGCGGCCCGACGGTCGTACGCGCGGCGCCATCCCGCCAGGCCGGGGTGGTGGACTCCAGCATGGGCGTTGGCGTGCGGCAGCGCCTCACCAGTTTGACGGCCAGCGGCGACATCGTTGTCTGGGAGATCGCCGTGCCCAACCCTCCTAGCGCTGCGCTCCACGGTCCGCCACACACCTCGTGGCTGCTCTTACTCAAGTGCGGTCGAGTGCGGCACCTGCGGCTGGTTCCACCGCTTCCCGGACGGGAGTCGACTCTTCAGGAGGCTCCGGCGAACGAGCTTCTCGGGGTTCCGGCGCATCGCGTGTGTGACCTGTTCCCCGATGAAGGAAGGCAGTCGTGCCATGCCCGGAATTCCCTCCGCCTTCGCCCTCATCCTCGGTGCCCGGCAGGGCGGCGGGTCGTGGCGGGCGGCGACCCGGCGGCTGCGCGCTGCCGGACGTCGAGTTCTCACCCGACCTTGCCCAGGCCGGTCGCCAGGCTCGACGACATCCGCCGGCTGACCCGACGGATCAAGGACCTCGGCAGGACGATCCCCGCGCTGCCGTCCCACCTGGGCCGCGCGCTCGCCCGAATCTGCGACATCGGCACGGTCACCACCATGGACCCGCTGGTCAAGGTCTCCGCTACCACGAGCCAGCCCGATCCTTCGCGACCAGGAAGATATGCCCATTTGGGCAACAGCCCTGACCGTAGATCTCTAGTGTTGGCTCATTCCGCTCCCTACCTTTCTGATCATGCAGAGATCAGCCACGGCGGCGCAGATGTCGGCGACAGGGCGGCCCGGCCGTCGACACGGGAGTGGATCTACCGGAGCGGCACCCCTCGCCACTCGATCCGTCACCCCCTGACGGCCCGCTCCGGCCGGCGCCTGAAGCCGGGCCAGCGAGCAGCCAGCGCGCTCGTGGTGCCCGTCAACCCGATGGCGCCCTGCGACGAGTACGCAGATCCAGTGCACGGCCGCCCGCCCCACAGGGGCATCGCAGTTTTCCGCTACGGGTCAGGGAAATCGTTGACTCTCGAAGTGAACCAACCCTGATATCACCGCCAGCGGCACAGAAAGCGCATCCGATCCTTCTATTGGTATGCAGCACTGACCACGCTGCACATCCATTGTTCAGCCGAAACTCGGGAGAGGCTTCATGCTCCAGAACACCGACCGAACGACCATGGCCGGCGGCCTTCCCTCGCCCGCGCAAAACACTGTGCACCGAAACCGTCGGACAACCGCACCGACCTCGATCACCTGCATGGCGAGCCTCGACGCCGAGCTCAACATCGAAGCAGCGAACTCCGAATTCTTCCGCCATGTCGCGCGTCCCTCACAGGAGGTCTGCGGGCAGAGCATCTACGACGTGCTGCACCCGAGCGCCCGCGATATCCTGCCCAAGCATTTTAGTCATCTCTCGGACGGCCACGGCGGCAGGTTCGTGGAAAAGGTCGTCGCCAAACGCGGCCATGACCGGGTCTTCACGACCGAGATGACAGGCATCGCGATCCAGGGGGAGGGAGACGCCTTCTCGGGTGTCGTCGTCCTGATGGCCCCCGACGACGACCTGTCCGAGGCGGCCCCGGCAACCGCGAAGTCGATGCCCCTCCTCAAGCCTCTCGACGCCCGCATCCTGGAAGGGGTCGCCACCGGCGCATCGACCGTCCAACTGGCCTCGCGCCTGTACCTGAGCCGCCAGGGCGTCGAGTACCACGTGGGTCTGATGCTGCGCCGATTCAAGGCGCCCAACCGCGCCACGCTGGTTTCCCGCGCCTACGCGATGGGCGTCTTCACGGTCGGCAGTTGGCCGCCCCGCGTGCTGCCCGACTTCGTCAAGTGACCGGCGGAGAACGGCCGCCCGACTGTCGGTCCCGGCAGCCGCCGCGGAGCCGGGCGGCCGTTCAGCGGCGGACGCCGACCCCCTCGTCGTCAGCGTTATGCCAGGCACGTCGTGGTCGAATCGGATTTCCGCGAGTTCCGCGCTCATGATGCGTTCCTCCGTCCCTTCCGAACCGGCCACTCCCTCGCCGCCCGTGCCGATCCAGAATCCCGGGCAGACAACTCCCTCGCTTCGAGCTGACCGAACCCATTAAGAAGGAAGATTTGGGTATACGCAATACTGGGTTCACCATCGACGTGATATCTGGTCGTTTCCCAAAACACGGGGCCCACTGAGACCTCATGAAGTGCGTGAGGCCGGGCAGATTCTAGGGGCTGCCTTAGTGCACGCGCCCTTGACGTGAAGAGCCGGCCGTACGCGCGCCATCGGCGTGCGTACGGTAACGGACACCAATACGGGCTCGGGTGTCATGGCCGACACCCTCGGCCCCTCCGGACGGGCAGTGGGCGGCGGGGGACGCCGAGGGGAGCCGGCGGCACCACTGGCCGTCGTCAGGGGGGCTCACGCTCACGCTGCTTCCCTTCCCTTTTTCTCTTTGCTTCTGTGTATCGGCTGTGGGGTATTGCCTGTTCAGGCGGACGCTCACGGCCCCCAAGGGCAGACGGCTCGACAGCAGCGCGGCGGCTGAGGGGTCTGTCACGAAGCGGCGGTCCGGTGTGCCGGGTGCACACGGGACCGCTTCTTCGTGGTGCCCCGGGTCAGGACTCGTCCAGTTCCAGGGGGGCGAGCTCGGTGAACACGTCCCCCGGCCCGGGGTTGGCCGGATGGCTGCCGCCGCCGAGATGGCGTACGACACCCCATACGGCGTTCAGCGCCGTGGTGACCGCGCCCTCCGCGAAGCCGCCGGTCCAGGAGATGTCGTCGCCGGCCAGGAAGAATCCCCGCTGGTGCTCAGGCAGCGCACCCTGCATGAAGTGGGTGAACAGGCGGCGCTGGTAGCGATAGTGGCCCGGCAGGTTGGCCTTGAAGGCCCCGGTGAACCAGGGTTCGTTCTCCCAACTGACGGCCACCGGCGGCGCGATGATGTGCGACCGGATGTCCACGCCCGGATAGATTTCGCCGAGCGAGCGCAGGACGTCCTCCAACCGCTCATCGGCGGACAACGCGGCGACCCGCTGCGAGTCGTCGTTCCAGGTGTAGGACAGGCACATCACTCCGGGCCGGTCGGGCCCCCGGCCGAAGAGGTACACCGAACGCGGCAGCCTGTCGGTGAGCGTCATGCCCATCACGTCCCGCCCGGTCGCGGCGTCGACGTCCAGCCAGAACGGCCGGTCGGTGAGCACGAACAGTTTGGAGGAACCCATGTAGTGGGTGCGCTCGATCGCCGACCGGACCGGCCCCGGCAGCAGCGCGTCGTCGCAGGCGACCCGGCTGTTCAGCAGCCGGTGCTGCCCGGTGAAGACCACCGCCCGGTAGTCGCGCGTCCGGCCGTCGGCGTCGGTGACCTCGATGCGTTCCCCCGCCCGACGCAGCGCGGTGACGGCGGGCCGGGGTCGGTCTTCGTGGAGCGTGGCGAGCGACGTACCGGCCGGCCAGTGCGCGAGGCCCTCGGGAGCGTGCCGCCACAGGCCCAGCGGTACCTGTTCGCAGCCTCCCTCGATGGTCTGCTGGTGATCGTCGGCCTCGGTGTAGACGACGCGGAGGATCTCCAGCATCGAGTTGGGGAAGTCGGTGTCCCAGCCGCCGGTGCCGAAGCCGACCTGCCCGAAGAGCTCACGGAGCCGGAAGGAGGCGAAGGCGGGCGCGGAGCTGAGGAAGCCGTAGAAGGACTGGTCGTCAAGGAGCGGTACGAGACGGTTCCATATCGCCTTGATCGTGGCCGTGTCCCGGGTGCGGATCGCCTCCTGCATGACCCATACGTCGGCCTGCTCGCGCAACGTCTTGTCCCAGGCATCGGCGACCTCCCGGTAGACGGGCGGCAGATCGGCCTCGGTCCGGGCCCAGTGGCTGACGCCGCCGATGTCCAACACCGTCATGGGGGTGCTGGGGCTGAGCGGGTTGGCGAACGGCGTGGTGCGCAGGCCCAGCATGCTGACGTAGTGGAACAGCGCGGCGGCCGAGAGCGGGAACCGCATGGCCCCCATCTCGGCCACCTCGTCCGGAAACCCGTCGAAGCCGGCGGCGCGCATCCGGCCGCCCCGGCGCTCCGCCGCGTGGAGAACCGGACGCAGTCCCATCCGCATCAGTTCGTACGCGGCGACCAGCCCGGCCATCCCGCCGCCGACGATCGCGACCTCGGTTCCCATCGCGTCGGCCGGGACGCTGCCCAGGCCCGCCGGGTGGCGCAGCCAATCGTCGTAGGCGAAGGGAAAGTCGGGGCCGAGCATGGTGATTCGAGAGCTCGACGGGCCACTGCCGTGGAGGTCAGTGAGGAGCATCTTGGATCTATCCCCTCGTCACGCCGGGGCCCGCTGCGGGCCGACCGGCCCTTCCCCGTGGTATCGGACGCGGACCTCGCGCATCACACATGGCTTCTCCCTGTGGTGGGTGGGCGACCCATAGCCCAGCACGCCGTGCAGGGCACGGACCAGCGAGGACAGAGAACTCTAGGGAATTGCCGGTCACGGCCGCCCAGCTCCGACCAGCCCGGACCACCGCCATGGGCCACTTGCCCGCCCTGCCCCCGCACAAGTAGGTGGCGCCAGGTGGGAACCACGTACCCGAAGCGGTGGACCGGGGGGTTGAACTCATCAGCGCCGAACGGGAGGACGTGCGGCTGCTGCTCGCTGAGGACCGCGTACGGCAGCGGAGCGAAGGGGTTCGTCCACCGGGCGCCGGTGGACGTCCCCTCCTTGCCCTTGCGCCGGCACGGCCGCATCGCGGCGGCCAGCACGGCCTCCGGGCCGCATTCCTCCCCCGTGCCGTACGGGCACGCCGACCCTTTGAGATCGATCGGTCAATGACGCGGTGGGGGGGGGGGCGGGGGGGGGGGGCCCCCCCGCCCCCCCCCCCCCCCGGGGCGGGCGCGCCGGCGCCCCGGGGGGCGGCGCGGGGGGGGGGGGGG
>NZ_JBEHZD010000970.1:0-1479 GCF_040240285.1 Streptomyces sp. HSW2009
GAAGGCGTGGGTCGCCTCGCCTTCGTCGTTTCTGCGCGGGCTTCGTCCGCGCGTGCGGGGGCTTCGCCACCCGCGGCCCCCATGGGGTGGGTGGGGGTTGGGGTGGGTGTGTGGGGGTGCGGTTGTGTGGGTGGTGGGTGTTTTGGGGTTTGGGTGCCCACGGAAGGCGTGGGTCGCCTCGCCTTCGTTGTTTTTGCGTGGGCTTCGTCCGCGTGTGCGGGGGCTTTGCCACCCGCGGCCCCCGTGGGGTGGGTGGTGAGGGGTTTGGCTTCGTTGGATTTGGGTGGGCTTTGTTCGCGGGTGTGGGGGCTTGCTGCCCGCGAGCCCGTTGCGCGGGTGTGGGGCTTTGTCGCCCGGGCCCTGCGGGCGGTGTCCCGGTGCGGCGCGGGCGAGGAATGTGCGAGGTGGGGCCGCAACGGGGCGGGCCACCTCGCTTTTGTCTTGGTGGTCGGACGGCATCGGGAGCTGGCGTGACGGAGCAGGATCGAAGACCGGGACGGGAGCCGCGCGCTGCGCATGCGGTGAGCGGGCGGGGCGGCACGCCGTTGGCCGGGTTCGTGGTCGGGGTGACGGCTGCCCGGCGCGCGGAAGAGCTGATCGGACTGTTGGAGCGGCGCGGTGCGCGCGTGCTCCATGCGCCGGCGATGCGTACCGTGCCCCTCGCCGACGACGCCGAACTCAAGTCCGCCACCCGGGAGTTGATCGAGCGGGCGCCCGACGTGGTGGTGGCCACCACGGCCGTCGGCTTCCGGGGCTGGGTCGAAGCCGCCGACGGCTGGGGGTGGGGCGGGGCGTTCGCCGACCGGCTGCGGGCCGCTGAGGTGGTGGCCCGCGGGCCCAAGGCGTGCGGTGCGATCCGCGCCGCCGGGTTCAGCGAAGCCTGGTCGCCGGAGTCCGAATCGATGGCGGAGGTGCTCGACCGGCTGCTGGCCGACGGGGTCGCCGGCCGCCGGGTCGCGGTCCAACTGCACGGCGAACCGCTGACCGACTTCGTGGCGGCGCTCCGGGCCGCGGGCGCCGACGTCATCGGCGTACCCGTCTACCGCTGGCTGCCGCCGGCCGACCTCGGACCGCTCGACGGGCTGCTGGACGCGGTCACCGCCCGTACGGTCGACGCGCTCACCTTCACCAGCGCGCCCGCCGTGACCAGCCTCCTGGACCGGGCGGCGGCCCGCGGCCTGCGCGACGAACTGCTCGCCGCACTGCGCGGCGAGGTGCTGGTGTGCTGCGTGGGGCCGGTCACGGCGGCGCCGCTGGTCAGGTACGACGTACCCGTCAGCCAGCCGGAGCGGTTCCGGCTCGCCCCGCTGGTGCAGTTGTTGTGCGCGGAGTTGCCCGGGTGGGCGGTGACGGTGCGGGTCGCCGGCCGGTCGCTGGGGCTGCGCGGGCGGGCGGTGTCCGTGGACGGCGTGGTGCGGCCGGTGCCCCCGGCCGGCGCCGAACTGCTGCGGGCGCCCGCCCGCCGGCCCCCGCCCCCCC
>NZ_JBEHZD010000971.1:0-1467 GCF_040240285.1 Streptomyces sp. HSW2009
CCCCGCGGGGTGGGCGTGTGGTGGGCTCGGAGATGTTTATAAGCGACAGGCCCTACGCCGCGCCCGGCCCGCAGCCGGAGGTGCAGTGGCAGCAGTACGACCCGTGGCGCACGCCGGGCGCAGGCCCCGTGCCCGGTGGCGCGCGGCGGACCGGCGGCCGGCGCGGCCGGCTGGTGGTCGGCGCGCTGCTGTTGGCGTTGTTGGCCGGCGGCATCGGCGGCGGGATCGGCGTCTACCTGGAGCGCGAGACCAGCGATTCCGAGCAGATCCACCTGCCGCAGGCGTCCGCCGACTCCCGGCAGGCCAGGGACCCCGACAGCATCGCCGGCATCGCCGCGCGGGCGCTGCCGAGCGTGGTGACCATCCACGTCAAGGGCGCCGGCGAGCGCGGCACGGGGACCGGCTTCGTCCTCGACAAGCGCGGCAACATCCTGACCAACAACCACGTGGTCGAGCCGGCCGACCGGGGCGGCTCCGACGCCGCCATATCGGTCACGTTCAACGGCGGCCAGACCGCCCGGGCCACGATCATCGGCCGGGACGCCGGGTACGACCTGGCGGTCATCCGGGTGCAGGGCGTGACCGGGCTCAAGCCGCTCGCGCTCGGCAACTCCGACTCGGTACGGGTCGGGGACCCGGTGGTGGCCATCGGCGCCCCGTACGACCTGGCCGGCACCGTCACCAGCGGCATCATCAGCGCCAAGGAGCGCCCGATCACGGCCGGCGGCGAGAAGTCGGACGGCAGCGACGTGTCGTACGTGGACGCGCTCCAGACCGACGCGCCCATCAACCCGGGCAACTCCGGCGGCCCGCTGGTGGACGCCAAGGGCCGGGTGATCGGCATCAACAGCATCATCCGCGCCGCGGACGACGGCGGGCTCGGCGGTGGCCAGGGCGGCAGCATCGGCCTCGGCTTCGCCATCCCGATCAACCAGGGCAAGCGCGTGGCCGAGGAGCTGATGAACAGCGGCAAGGCCACGCACCCGGTGATCGGCGTCACGCTCGACATGAAGTACGGCGGCGACGGTGCCCGGGTGGCGGAGTCCGGTGCCGACGGCCCCGCGGTGACCAAGGGCGGGCCCGGCGACAAGGCGGGCATCCGGTCCGGCGACGTGATCAGCAAGGTGGACGGCGTGCCGGTGCGCAGCGGTCAGGAGCTGATCGTGAAGATCCGCAGCCATCGGCCGGGCGACCGCCTGAAACTGACCGTCCAGCGGGACGGCGACGAGCGGAGCGTCGAGCTCACGCTCGGTTCCGCCGAGGACATACAGCGCTGAACCTGCCTTTCACCTCTGCGGGCCAGCGCTGAACCCGCGGCCCGCGGCTGGGGGCTGAACCCACCGCCCGCTCCCCAGCACTGACCGGCCCCCCCCCCCCCCCCCCCCCCCCCCCCGGGGCGGGGGGGGGCGCCCCGGGGGGGGCGACACCAGAGGTTGGTTAGGGGGGGGGGGGCGGAGGGTAAAAAAA
>NZ_JBEHZD010000972.1:0-1474 GCF_040240285.1 Streptomyces sp. HSW2009
CCGCCCCGGCCCCGCCCCCCCCCGGGGCGGGGGGGCCCCGCCCGGGGGGGGGGGGGGGGGGGGGCGCCGCGCGCCGCCGGGGACGCCGCGGTGCAGCGGGGCCCGGCGCCCCTGACGCTCACCGCCGACGGCTCGTACGCCGCCAGGCTCGCGGTCTGTCGGGCGACCGGCGAGCGGTTCCCCGAGCGCTGGACGCTGGCCGGCCCCGAGCCGTACGCGGTGCCGCTGCCCGCGGAGCGGCCGGAGGAGGCGGACAGCGAGGTGCTGCCGCTGGCCGACGGGCGGGTGCTGATCCGCCGGCGGGTCGCCGACCGCCACGTGCTGTCGCTGCTCTACCCGGCGGGCCCGGGCACCGGCGAACTCCCGCTCGGCTTCATCGTCTGCGGCGAGCTGACCCTGCTGCCGCCGGCGCCCTGCGGCACCCTGGCGTACGCGCTGGCGCCGGGCGAGCGCTCCACCCACGTGTGGCTGGTGCACGGCGGGTCGTTCGGGCCCGAGCACGTCGCGGAGGTGCCGGGCCGGTGCACGGCGGGCAACTGGCTCGACCGCACCGGGCGGCTGCTGGCGCTCGACCGGGAGTGGGACGGCCGGGTGAAGACCGTCGTGGTGGACCTCATGCGCGGCGGCGAGACGACGCCGCTGCTCCAGATCACCGCGGACAGCGACGACCGGCTGGTGCTGGCCGACCCGGACAGCGGGCTGCTGCTCGTCCGGTCCAACGCGCCGGGGCGGGAACGGCTCGGCTGGGGCGTGCTCGGCAGTTCGCTGCCGGTGCGCTTCCCCGACTGCCTCGATCCGCGCCCCGCCGATCCGCGCGCGGGCGACCTGCGCGGCACCGAGACGCGCGGCAGCGGCCCGGCCCACACCGCGGTGACGCTGACGCCGTTCGCCGCCCAGCCCGGCCAGGTGCTCACGCCGGAGAACTGCGCGGTGGCCTTCCGGCTGACGCCGACGCGGTCGGGCGGCGCGAGTTGGGTGGCCGTGTGGCGCCCCGCGGAACGCCGGCTGCTGCACCTGTCCCCGCCGCCCGGCTGGCTGCCCGGCACCGGCCTGTGGACCCGGGACGGCGAACTCCGCCTGCCCTACGCCACGCCCCAGACCACGTGCGGCCTGGCCCGGGTACGGACCGCTGACCTCGCCGCCGAACTCGCCCCCGAGCCGTCGCCCAGGCCACGCCCGCAGGTGTTCACGCCCGGGCCGGGCGCATCAACCCCGGCGTACGGGGCGGACGCCGTGCACGAGACCGCGGGCCTGACGCCGGACGGGGCCGCGGGCGCCCGGCACGGAGCGGCGGGCCTGACGCGGGACAGGGCCGCGCACGGGGCACCGGGCAGGGCGGCGGGCCCGGCGCCCGCCCAGTGTCGAATAAACAACTGCCCCCCCACCCGCCCGCCTGCGATATGCGGTGAGAGCGTTAGGAGGTTAAAAAAAAATAGGGGGGGGGGGGGGGGGGGGGGGGGGGGGGGGGGGGGGG
>NZ_JBEHZD010000973.1:0-1466 GCF_040240285.1 Streptomyces sp. HSW2009
CCCCCCCCCCCCCCCCCCCCCCCCCCGGGGGGGGGGGGGGCCCCCGCCCCCCCCCGGGCGGGGGCGCCCGACGAGATCGAACGGCTGGTGCCGCTGACCCCGCTGGAGCCGGCGGCCCTTGAGGTGTACGAGCACGCGGCCCGCACGGCCAGCGTCAGCCTGCCCGAACTGCGCCGGCTCACCGGCCGCCCGGACGAGGAGCTCACGCACTGCCTCCAGGTGCTGGTACGGCTGCGGCTGCTGCGCCCGACGCACGGCGGCGCCGCCCGCTGGGCCGCGGTCTCCCCGGACAGCGCGGAACTGCACCTGCTCGGCCCGGCCGCGCGCAAGATCGCCGACCTCCAGGAGGCGCTGGCGCACGTACGCGGCGAACTCTCCGCCCTCGGCGACCACTACCACCAGGGCATCGTGCACCGGCTGCGCGGCGCCGGCACCGAGGTCGTCACCGGCGCCGGGCACGTCAGGGGCTGCGTCACGGACCTGGTGGCGCACGCGGGCCGGGAGGTGCTGGTGGCCCAGCCCGGCGGGGGCGGTGCGCAGGACGCGCCGTGGGACCCGCTGGAGCGGCTGGACGTGGCGCTCGCCCGCGGGCTGCCGATCCGCACGCTCTACCAGCACACCGCGCAGTTCACGCCCGCCACGGTGGCCCAGGTGGAGCGGCTGACGGAGGGCGGCGGGCAGGCCAGGACGCTGGGCGACCGGTTCGCCAGGGCGCTGGTCGTGGACCGGCATACCGCCGTCATCCCGCTGCGCGGCGACCCGCACGGCGCGGTCGTCGTCCGCGACCCGAGCACGGTGGACTTCATGGCCACCACCTTCGACCGGCTGTGGGGCCAGGCCACGCCCTTCCCCACCAAGCTCGGCCGACAGCAGGCCATCGCCGCCTCCGACGCGATGAAGTCCGACATCGTACGGCTGCTCATCGCCGGCGAGGACGACAAGGCCATCGCCCGCCGGATGGGCATGTCGGTCCGCACCTGCCAGCGCCACATCAACGAGATCATGCGCCGCCTCGGCGCCCGCAACCGGCTGCGCGCGGGCTATCTGCTGCACCAGTTCGAGCGGGAACAGGGGTACGGGGCGGGCCGTGACCCGGGCCGGGAGCCGTGCCGGGAACAGGGCAGGGAGGCGGATCGGGAACGGGCGGGGTAGGGGCGCGGCCGGGACGGGCCGGGACGAGGTGGGGCAGGGCGGGGCGGGGCGTGTGGCCTCGTGTCGTGGAGGGGCGGGGCGGTGCGGCCCGGTCCGGCCCCGGGCCGGCCGCCCCCCCCCCGCCCGCCCCCCCCCCGCGCCCCCCGCGCCCGCCCCCCGGGGGGGGGGGCGGGGGGGGGCCCCCCGGCGGGGGGGGGGGGGCGGGGGGCGGGCGGGGGGCGGGGGGGGGGGCTCACGCTTTCCTCGGCGGGGTGGGGGGGGGGGGGGGGGGTTTTTTTTTTTGGCGGGGGGGGGGGGGGTCGGCCGACTGGCTC
>NZ_JBEHZD010000974.1:0-1466 GCF_040240285.1 Streptomyces sp. HSW2009
GGGGGGGGGGGGGGGGGGGGGGGGGGGGGGGGGGGGGGGGGGGGGGGGGGGGGGGGGGGGGGGGGGGGGGGGGGGGGGCTGCCGCTGCGGTGCGGGTTACTGCGCCGCAGGCTGCCGTGAGGCCCACTCAGCGCACGGTCAGCCGTCGTGGGCGCCACCGTCCATCTGCCGCGGTACGCGCTCGGGGTTCGTGCCGGAGTTGGCGGCGGAGTGGGTGGTGGAGTGGGTGGTCGTACGGGCCCTGGCGGCGGACGCGGTGCCGGTCTCGGCGGCCTCAGCCGCGGTCCCAGCGCCAGTGCCAGCCTTGACGTCGGTGCAGGTCAGCGACGGGCCGTGGGCGTCGGAGCCAGCCGAGGCCGCCGCCGGCGGCGTGAAGGCGCCGGCGCGGGCCGCGACGTAGGTGGCCGTCGCCGTGGTCTCGGCCAGGTGCTCGTCGATCTGGCCGCGGGAGACCAGCAGCCGGTAGTAGAAGGGCGCGCCGAGGGCGGCGATCACCTCGTCGGCGTCCGTGTCGGCCGACAGCTCACCGCGCTCGACGGCGCGTACCACCAACTCGGCGGCCTGGCCCCTGCGGTCCTGGAAGAAGTCGCGCAGCATCTCGGCCGCGTACGGATAGCGCACCGCAGCGGCGATCACCGCCTCGATCACGCTGCGGTTGCGCGGGGCGCTGTAGAAGGAGCCGATGCCGAGCGAGAGCGCGCGCAGGTCGCCGCGGAGCGAACCGGTGTCGGGCAGCGGGATCTTGCCGCTCTGATCGACCATCAGCTCGCAGATGACCCGCTCGACCGTGCCCCACCGGCGGTAGAGGGTCGCCAGGTGGACCCCGGCGCGCTGGGCGATCTTCTCCATGGTCAGGCCGCCGTAGCCGGCCTCGCCCAGTTCGTCGAAGGTGGCGGCGAGCACGGCGGCCCGGGTCCGCGCCGTACGACCGCCCGGCCGGGCCCTGCCTGGGGTGAGGCGTTCCTCGCTCATGCGCTCCCTGAGTTGCCCTTCCCGATCACGGCCCATATTCTCCAATCCAATCTAACGCGAACGGCCTCGCATTAGATTGTCCCAGCACGCCGTGTGGCAGGGGCCCCACAGGGGAGGACCTCTGCCATGCGGCAGGCTCACACCCGCCACCTGCACCGATGCACCGTACGGGCCCTGCTGCGACCGGCTGTCGATGCGACCCGTACGGGGGATGCGGCCCGCGCCGTACGGATGACGCGGCGACGCGGATCAGCCCGTACGCGGAACCGGCCCCCGGCCGCACACCCACAGCCCACCCGCGGCCTGGCACTCACACCCACACCCACCGCAGCCGCCGCACTCACACCCACACCCACGACCGCCGGCCCACACCCACCACGGCAGGCCGCCCCCACCACCGCCGCGGCCGGGCCCCCCCCCCTATACCCAACACCCCGCCCCCCAGACGGACGCCGCGGGAGGGGGGCGGGGGGCGGGTGGTAAAAACGGGGGGG
>NZ_JBEHZD010000975.1:0-1462 GCF_040240285.1 Streptomyces sp. HSW2009
CGCCCGGGCCGCCGCGGGCGCCCGGCCCGTACTGCGCCGCGGCCCCCGGCCTCGCCTGCCGCAGGGCGGTCGGCGTGCTGGCGTAGATCTCGCGCATGGTGTCGTTGAACTGCCGCACGCTCGCGAAGCCGGCCGCGAAGGCGACGTCGGCCGCCTGCATGTGCGTGGTCTGGAGCAGCACCCTGGCCGTGTGGGCGCGCTGGGCGCGGGCGAGCGCGACCGGCCCGGCGCCCAGTTCGGCGGTGAGCTGGCGCTGTACCTGGCGGGCGCTGTAGCCGAGCCGTACGGCGAGCCCGGCGACGCCCTCCCGGTCCACGACCCCGTCGCCGATCAGCCGCATGGCGCGACCGACGACGTCGGCGCGGGCGTTCCACTCGGCCGAGCCCGGCACCGCGTCCGGTCGGCAGCGCCGGCAGGCCCGGAAGCCCGACCCCTGGGCGGCGGCTGCCGTACGGAAGAAGCGCACGTTCTTGCGCTTGGGCGTGACCGCGGGGCAGCTCGGCCGGCAGTAGATGCCGGTGGTGGTCACGGCGAAGAAGAACTGCCCGTCGAACCTGGCGTCCCGGCTGCACACCGCCTCGTACCTGCTGTCCTCGTTCATCACACCTTCCACTATGCGCGCCACCCAGCCATCGGGCTGGCGGAAATCGGACGTCGCGTTGGTGGGGTGGGAGGGGAGTGCGAGAGGTGTGGGAGAGATGTTGCTGAGCGGGTGGGCTGCGCGCGGGCTGGGGCCTTCGCGGGCCGGGGCCTTGGGGGGCCGCGGCTTGGCGGGCCGGGGCCTTCGCGGGCCGGGGCTTGGCGGGCTGGGGCCTTCGCGGGCCGGGGCCTTGGGGGCCGCGGCTTGGCGGGCCGGGACCGGCGCCCCGTCCTCACGCCACATGGGTCAGGTACCGCCGCACCGTCTCCGCCAGGACCTCCGCGCCCTCGCGGGCCCACAGCTCCTCGTTGAAGATCTCCACCTCGATCGGGCCGCGGTAGCCGGCCGCGTCCACCAGGTCGCGGAAGGCGCGCAACGGGATGCTGCCGTCGCCGAGTTGGCCGCGGCCGAGCAGGACCCCGGCGGGCAGCGGCGTGATCCAGTCCGCGAGCTGGCAGGCCGCGATGCGCCCGCCGCTGCCGGCCCGGGCCAGTTGGCCGGCGAGCGTGTCGTCCCACCACAGGTGGTACGCGTCGGCGACCACCGCGACCTGGTCGGCGGGGAAGCGCTCGGCGAGGTCGAGCGCCTGCCCGAGGGTGGAGACCACACAGCGGTCGGCCGCGTACATGGGGTGCAGCGGCTCGATCGCCAGCCGCACCGCGCGCTCGGCGGCGTACGGAGCGAGTTCGGCGACCGCGTCGGCGACCCGCGCACGGGCACCGAACAGGTCACGGCTGCCGGCCGGCCGCCCGCCCGCCCCCCCCCCCCCGGTCGCCGTGCAGAGCGCGGCGGCCGACACCAAGGCGCGCCCGATGTGGGCGC
>NZ_JBEHZD010000976.1:0-1460 GCF_040240285.1 Streptomyces sp. HSW2009
GGGGGGCGGGGGGGGGGGGGGCCGGGCGGCGGCGGGCGGACCGCGACCGGACGCGCCGGCGGCGGCCGAGCGGGAACGGGACGGCACGCGGCGGCCGATGGGAGCGGATGGGCCGGGCGGAAGCGGTGGGGTACGCGGAGGTGGTGGGGCGTACGGAGGTGGCGAGGCCCGCGGCGGTCGGCGGGCAGCCGGTGGGTCGGGGGATGCGCTGGCGCTGGTCGGCTCGGGTGCGGGTGCGGGTGCGGGTGCGGGTGCGGGCGTGGATGTGGATGTGGCTGGGGGGCTTGGGGCGGGGGCCGGAGGCGTGTGGGTGGCCGGGTCCGTGGGGCCGTACGGGGCGATGCTGGCGGACGGGAGCGAGTACCGGGGCCGGTACGGGCTGAGCGTGCGGAAGCTGACGGAGTTCCACCGGCCGCGCATAGCGGCGCTGGCCGCCGCTCGGCCGGACGTCCTGGCCCTGGAGACGGTGCCGGACGTCGACGAGGCGGAAGCGATGCTGCGGGCTGCCGAAGGATGTGGCGTGCCGGTGTGGCTCTCGTACAGCGTGCAGGGAAACCGAACGCGGGCCGGCCAGCCGCTGGAGCACGCCCTTGCGCTGGCGGCCGCCCACGACCAGGTGATTGCGGTGGGCGTGAACTGCTGCACGCCGGCCGATGCGGATGACGCCGTGCGGCTGGCGGCGCGGATCACGGGGAAGCCAGTCGTGGTCTACCCGAACAGCGGCGAGGAATGGGACACGACCGCGCACGACTGGCGCGGCCGGAGCACCTTCGACCCGGCGCGGGTCGCCACCTGGCAGACCCACGGGGCGCGACTGATCGGCGGCTGCTGCCGAGTGGGCCCCGACCACATCGCGGAGCTTGCGCTAGCGGTCGGGGGAGGGTGAGGGACGGGCGAGCGTGGGGTGGGGATGGGCGTGGGGGTGGGGGCGGAGAGGGGAGGGAGGGGGAGGGGAGGGGGGAGCCCCCCCGCCCCCCGGGGAGAGAGAAGCAGAAACCTCGGCAGGGAAGGCAAAGAGCCCCCCGCCTGAGCCCCCACCGAAAGAGAAGCGGAAACCACGGCAGGGGGGCGCAGCAGGGGACCCGGCAAGGGGAAGCCAACAGGGGTACGCAGCGAGAAGATGAAGCAGGGAAGCGCCGCAAGGAAACGCCACCAGCGAAGGCCGCAAAGGAATTCGGTGGGGTGTGGGGGCGTTCCCGGCGATAATCGGGCGTGTGTTCTTATCCCTGACCACCACTGGTGGCTCCGAACTGCCCGCGACCGACCTGGGTTTCCTGCTGCACAAGCATCCGGAGAAGGCCCAGCGGTTTTCCACTGCGTATGGTGTGGCGCACGTCTTCTACCCCGAGGCGTCGCCCGAGCGTTGCACGGTCGCGTTGGTGCATGAGGTGGATGCGGTGGCGTTGGTGCGGGGCGGGCGGGGGAAGGGTTCGGGGGCCCGGCGTGGTGCGGGGTCGACC
>NZ_JBEHZD010000977.1:0-1459 GCF_040240285.1 Streptomyces sp. HSW2009
GGGACATCGGGCCCGCGCCGCGTCACCAGGTAGCACGCAACTGCCGGATGATCCGGCGGCGGGGGGGGGGGGGGGGGGGGGGGGGGGGGGGGGGGGGGGGGGGGGGGCCGGGCGGGGGGGGGGGGGGGGGGGGGGGGGGGGGGGGGGGGGGGGGCGCGGGGGGGGGGGGGGGGGGGCCCCCCCCCCCCCCCCCCCCCCCCCCCCCCCCGTCACCAGGTAGCACGCAACTGCCGGATGATCCGGCGGCGCAGCCGCACCTTGCGGCTGCCGTCGGGGTTGAGCCGCAGGCGGTCCAACTCCCAGTGTCCGTACTCGGCATGTTCGGTCAGTAGGCGAGTCGTGGCCTTGCGGGATACCCCCCGAGGCACGTACACATCGCAGAATTCGTATTCCGGCATCGCATCTATTGTGCGGGAACTGCCCTGGTACGGATAGCGTCTGCACTATGTCTGATGCTGCGCAGCCATCTGCTGCCGAGGTACGCGCCGCCGCTGAAGCGGTGAAAGCCGCACTGGATCGCCACCTCGATGCCGTCGAGCGACGGGTCGGCGGGGACGACCCGGCCGTCTACGCCGCGTTCAACGAACTGGCCGCGGCTGCCGAGACCTACGACGAACTCCTCTACGACGCGTACGACGAAGTCACGCCCTTCGAGATCCCCGGCGACGACACGCTGCCCGCCTACGACGGGCCGGAGGAACCGAGCGCCGTCAGCGTGCTGATCCGCAGGGACTACGCGGTGTCCGAGCCGCAGCGGCTGCTCTCCCAGGCGCAGCGGATCGCCGACCTCGACCCGGACGTGATCGCCAGCAACGGCCTGGCCGGCAAGGGCACGTCGGCCGCGGCCGTCGGAGGCAGCGTGCACGCCGCGCTCGGAGTCCTCTTCGGGGAGTACGAACCGGACGAAATCGCCTCCCGGCACAAGGAGTTCGGCCTGGAGGAGGGGGACTCCACGCTCTGGGTGTCGGCCACCGACGAGCCGGCCGAGCCGGGGGAGTGGCTGGCGGCGCCGTTCGACCACACCGACCCGCAGCGCATCGTCTGCCGCTTCGACGTGAGCACGGTCTTCGACGAGGAACCCGACGACGTGGACGATGACGTCGACGACGTCGACGACGACCTGGAGCTGCTTGAGCCTGAGCCCTAGCCGGAACTTGCTCCGCGCCGGGGCCCCGGGCCCCGGGACGGGCCTTGGGCCCCGGGTCCGCTTTCGGGCCGCTGTCCCGCTGGTTCACGCCGGCGGGACGGCGGCCCGTTCGCGTGCCTGGTGGGCATGGGCTCGTGCGGGGTCGGGTACGGGCCGCGGGCGCGCTGTCCGGGGCAGGGGTGGGCCCGGGGCGCCGGGTGGCGCCTGCCCCTGCGCGGGGGGCCGGGCCGGCGCCCGCCCCGGGCCGGGCAGCTGGGCCGCGGTGAAGGTGTTGAGGGCGGCCGCGTTGGAGATGATCGCGCCCGCGGACTG
>NZ_JBEHZD010000978.1:0-1458 GCF_040240285.1 Streptomyces sp. HSW2009
GACGCGGGCGCAGCGCCCCCGTCGGCCACACCGCCACCACCTACCGCACCGCCACCACCCGCCGCACGCGTGCCCCCGCCGGCGCCGACGTCAGCACCAGCACCAGCACCAGCACCAGCACCAGCCGGATCGTCAGCGTCAGTCGGGCCGTCAGCGCCAGCGGGCGCCGCGCCGGTCGGTGCGGTGCCCGCCGTCTGGAGCACCGGGGCGAGTGCGGCCACCGTCGCGCCGTGCGGTCCCGGCGTGGCGCGCAGCGCCTGTTCCTTGGCGTGGGCGCGGAGGTAGCCGACCACCGTGTTGGTGACGGCGACCAGCGGGACCGCGACCACCGCCCCGCCGATGCCGGCGATCAGCGAGCCCGCGGCGACCGAGAGCACCACCGCCAGCGGATGCACCCGCACCGCCCGGCCCAGGATGAACGGCTGGAGGATGTGCCCCTCGATCTGCTGCACCGCCAGCACCACGATGAGCACCATGCCCGCCGTGAACACGTCCTGCGTCACCAGCGCCACCACGACCGCGAGCGCGCCCGAGATGACCGCCCCGACCAACGGGATGAAGGCGAACAGGAAGATGAACACGGCCAGTGGCACGGCCATCGGCACATCGAGGAAGAAGATCCCGGTGCCGATGAAGATCGCGTCGATGAGGGCCACTATCACCGTGCCCCGCACATAGCCGGTGAGCGTCTGCCAGGCCCGCGGCCCGGCGCCCGCCACCCCCTCCCGGGCCGAGCTCGGGAAGAGCTTGAGGACCCAGTTCCAGATCTTGGGCCCGTCGTAGAGCAGGAACAGCGTGCTGAACATCGCGAGCATGATGCCGGTCAGCAGCTCGACGATGAACGTGACGCCTTCCAGACCGGCCGAGGTGATCTCCTCGGTGTTCTCCCCGACCGACTCGCGCAGGTTCTTCGCGATGTCGTTGATCTGGTCCTCGGTGACGTGGAACGGGCTGTTCAGCAGCCAGCGGCGGAGCTCGTCGATGCCGTCCTGGACCCGTTCGGAGAGCGAGTCCAGGTTCTCCATCACCTGCCACACCACGAACCAGCCCACCAGGCCCATCACGACGAACCCGGAGACGAAGACGATGGCGGTGGCCAGACCGCGGTGCACGCCCCGGCGCCGGAGCCGGGAGACCGTCGGCTCCAGCAGGGCGGTGATCAGCAGCCCCGCCACGAAGGCGAGGACCACCAGCCGCACCGCGCTGATGACCCGCATCAGCACCCAGACCGTGCCCGCGAGGACCAGCAACCGCCATCCCACCTCGGCGGCGACCCGCACCCCCCAGGGCACGGCGGCCACCGGGTCCGGGCGGGGCACCACCGCCAGTGCGTACTGCGGCGGCGCGGGCGCCTGTGACGACTCGTCCGCGACCGCCACCGCGACCTGCGGTACGGGGTCGGGGGCGGCCGGTCGGGCCGCGTGGTCCGCTGGGGCGGCGTCAGCCGGCGCACCGGCC
>NZ_JBEHZD010000979.1:0-1457 GCF_040240285.1 Streptomyces sp. HSW2009
GGGGGTGCGGGCCGCGGGGGCGCGCGAGCCCGCGGGGCGTCGGGGCGCGGGGCGTCGGCGGGGGGGGGGGCGGGCGGGGCGCGCCGGGCGCGGGGCCGGCGCGACGGATGGTGCCACGAGCCGGCGCGCGAGGTTGCGCCCGGCCCGGCTCGCGCCGCGGGACGTGCTGGCGCTCGGCGCGGTGGGCCTGCGCGCCCGCCGGGCCCGGGTCGTTCTGTCCGCGCTCGGCATCGCCATCGGGATCGCCACGATGGTGGCCGTGGTGGGCCTGTCGCAGTCCAGCAAGTCGGACCTGATGGCCCAGCTCGACCGGCTCGGCACCAACTTGCTCACCGTGGAGGCGGGTGAGGACGCGCAGGGCAACGCGGTGCGGCTGCCGCACTCCGCGGTGGCGATGGTCGAGCGCATCGGCCCGGTGCAGCACGCCACGGCCACCGCGAACGTGGACGCCCGGGTCCGCCGCAGCGACGTGGTGCCCAGGGAACGGGCCGCCGGGGTGACCACTCAGGCGGCCCGTACGGACCTGCTCCGGGCGCTGGGCGGCAAGGTCGCGAAGGGGACCTGGCTGAACACCGCCAACGAGCACCTGCCCGTCACGGTCCTCGGCGCGGTCGCCGCCGAACGCCTCGGCATCACCGAGCCGGGCGAGAAGATCATGCTGGACGACGAGTACGTGGTGGTCGTCGGCATCCTGCGGCCGATCGAACTGGTGCCGAACCTGGACCGGGTGGCGATGGTCGGTTTCCCCGCGGCCGAAAAGTACTTCCACTCCGACGGCCACCCGTCGATGGTCTTCGAGCGTTCCCCGGACGGGACGGTGGAGGACGTACGCGCCGTCCTGGCCCGTACGGTCAGCCCCGGCGCCGAAAGCCACGTCAAGGTCTCCCGGCCGTCGGACGCGCTCGCCGCGAAGGCCGCGACGGACGAGAGCCTGACCACGCTGATGCTCGGGCTCGGCGCGGTGGCGCTCCTGGTGGGTGGCATCGGGGTGGCCAACACCATGATCATCTCTGTTCTCGAACGCCGTCAGGAGATCGGCCTGCGCCGGGCGATCGGCGCCACCAGGGGCGCCGTCCGGCTCCAGTTCCTCACCGAATCGCTGCTGCTCTCCGCCCTGGGCGGGGCGACCGGCGCCGCCCTCGGCACCGCGGCGACCCATGCCTTCGCCCGCGCCCAGGGCTGGACCGCGGTGGTCCCTCCGTGGTCCGTCGCGGCGGGCCTCGCGGCCACCCTCGTCATCGGCGTACTGGCCGGCCTCTACCCCGCGGTCCGCGCCTCCCGGCTCCATCCGACGGTCGCTCTGGCAGCGGCGTAGACGGGCTGGGGCGGCCGGGACCGCTGGAGCTGCCAGGGCGGGCGTGGCACGGGTGGCGCGGGGCCGGGCGTGCGCCGGGGCGGTGGGGGCGCAGGAGGGGCGGGGGGGGGGGGGGGGGGGGGGGGGGGGGCGGGCGGGGGGG
>NZ_JBEHZD010000098.1:0-18541 GCF_040240285.1 Streptomyces sp. HSW2009
GGGTGGGGGGGGCCCCCGCACCCCAAACGCGGGGGGGGGGGGGGGGGGCGCCTGGGCCGGGGGGGGGGGGGGGGGCGCCCCCCCCCGCGACGATCTCGTACGGATTCGTGTGTCGCGAAGATTCCGTGGAATCCGTGGCGATTCCGGGGTGCCCGACCGGCAGGGCCCCGCGGACCTTGAGCGGGCGGGAGCGGCGGGACAGCGCCTGTTCGGTGCGCCCCGCCGCCCAAGGGCTACCGCCCAAGACCCCGGCCGCCCAAGACCCCGGCCACCCGAGGACTGCCGCCCGAGACCCCGGCCCGCCCGAGACCCGCCACCCGAGACCTGCCGACTGAGACACCGGCCGCCCAAGGCACCCGCTTGCCCAAGGTCCGTGGCCCCGCGGGTCAGTGCGCGGCCGACTCCCAGTCGCGGCCGGCGCCGACGGAGACGTCGAGGGGGGCATCGAGCTGCACCGCGCCGGCCATCTCGCGGCGCACCAGCTCCTCCACCCGGTCCCGCTCCCCCGGCGCGATCTCCAACACGATTTCGTCATGCACCTGGAGGAGCATCCGGGAAGTCAGCTCCTCCTTCCGGAGCTCGCGGTCCACCCGCAGCATGGCGATCTTGACGATGTCGGCCGCGGTGCCCTGGATCGGCGCGTTGAGCGCCATCCGCTCGGCCATCTCGCGCCGCTGCCGGTTGTCGCTGTTGAGGTCCGGCAGGTAGCGCCGGCGGCCCAGCATGGTCTGGGTGTAACCGGTGGCGCGCGCCTCCTCCACCACGCGCTGGAGATAGTCCCGCACCCCGCCGAACCGCTCGAAGAAGGTGTCCATCAGCTTCCGCGCCTCGTCGGGGGCGATGTTGAGCTGCTGGGACAGGCCGAAGGCGGAGAGCCCGTAGGCCAGTCCGTACGACATCGCCTTGATCTTGCGGCGCATCTCCGGGTCCACCTCGGACTTGGCCACGCCGAAGACCTGGGAGGCGACCGTGGTGTGCAGGTCCTCGCCGGAGGTGAACGCCTCGATCAAGCCCGCGTCCTCGGAGAGGTGGGCCATCACCCGCAGTTCGATCTGGCTGTAGTCGGCGGTCATCAACGACTCGTACCCCTCGCCGACGACGAAGCCGCGGCGGATGGCGCGCCCCTCGTCGGTGCGCACCGGGATGTTCTGGAGGTTCGGGTCGGTGGAGGAGAGCCGGCCGGTGGCCGCCACGGTCTGGTTGAAGGTGGTGTGGATGCGGCCGTCGGGGGCGACGGTCTTGATCAGGCCCTCGACGGTGGAGCGCAGTCGGGCCTGCTCGCGGTGGCGCAGCATGATGACCGGCAGCTCGTGCTCGGTCTGCCCGGCGAGCCAGGCCAGCGCATCGGCGTCGGTGGTGTAACCGGTCTTGGTCTTCTTCGTCTTGGGCAGGCCGAGTTCGCCGAACAGGACCTCCTGCAACTGCTTGGGCGAGCCGAGGTTGAACTCGTGGCCGACCGCGGCGTGCGCCTCCTGCACCGCCTGCTGGACGGCGGCGGCGAACTGCTGCTCCATGTTCTCCAGCCAGCCGCGGTCGGCGGCGATGCCGGCCCGCTCCAGCCGGGCCAGCAGCTCCGACGTGGGCAGCTCCACCTCGTGCAGCAGCTCGGCAGCGCCCACCTCGGCGAGCCGGCCGCCGAACGCTTCGCCGAGGTCCACCACCGCACGGGCCTGGGTCATCAACGCGTCCTGCTCGGCCTGCTCGTCGGCGCCGAAGGCGAGCTGCCCGCTGTCGGCAGCGGCCGGGGCCAGCTCACGGCCCAGGTACTCCACCGACAGCGCGTCCAGGGCGAAGGACCGGCGGCCGGGCTTGACCAGGTACGCCGCGAGCGCGGTGTCCATCTGCACGCCGGCGATGGTCCAGCCGTGCTCGGCGAAGACCCGCATGGCACCCTTGGCGTCGTGCATGACCTTGGGCCGCTGCGGGTCGGCGATCCAGCCGGCGAACGCCTGCTCGTCGGCCTCGGTCAACTGGGTGGGGTCGAACCAGGCGGCGGGGCCGGCCGCGGTCGCCAGCGCGACCTCGCTCACGCTGCCGCTGCCGAGCGCCCACGCGTCGACGGTCGCCACGCCGAGCGGCGCGCCGCCGTGCTCGGTGAGCCAGGGCGCCAGCTCGTCCGCGCCCAGCGCCACGCCGTCCACCGCGACGCCCGCCGCGGGAGCCACCGTCTCCTCGGCAGCGCCGGGGTCTGCGGCCAGCAGCCGCTCCCGGAAGTTCTGGTGGCGGAACTCCAGGGCGTCGAGCACGACCGTCAGCGCCTGCCGGTCGTACGGCGCCCGCAGCAGGTCGGCCGGGCCGCCGTCGAGCTCCACGTCGCGGACCATCTCGGTCAGCCGGCGGTTGAGCTTGACCGACTCCAGGTGGTCGCGGAAGTTCTGTCCGGCCTTGCCCTTGACCTCGTCGGCCCGCTCGACCAACTGGTCGAAGGAACCGAACTGGTTGATCCACTTCGCTGCGGTCTTCTCGCCGACGCCGGGGATGCCGGGGAGGTTGTCCGACGGGTCGCCGCGCAGCGCCGCGAAGTCCGGGTACTGCGCGGGCGAGAGGCCGTACTTCTCCTGCACCTTCTCGGGGGTGAACCGGGTCAGCTCGGAGACGCCCTTGGTCGGGTAGAGCACCGTCACCCGGTCGGTGATGAGCTGGAAGGAGTCGCGGTCGCCGGTGACGATCGAGACCTGGAAGCCCTCGGCCTCGGCGCGGGTGGCCAGCGTGGCGATCACGTCGTCCGCCTCGAAGCCGTCGATGGCGAAGCGCCGCACGCTCATCGCGTCCAGCAGCTCCCCGATCAGCTCCACCTGCCCCTTGAACTCGTCCGGGGTCTTGGAACGGGTCGCCTTGTACTCCGGGAACTCCTCGGAGCGCCAGGTCTTGCGCGAGACGTCGAAGGCGACCGCCAGGTGCGTGGGCTGCTCGTCACGGAGGGTGTTCGCCAGCATCGAGGCGAAGCCGTAGATCGCGTTGGTCGTCTGGCCCGTCGCCGTACTGAAGTTCTCCGCGGGCAGGGCGAAGAACGCCCGGTAGGCCAGGGAATGCCCGTCGAGCAGGAGCAGGCGTGGCTGCTCGGCCGGCTCGCTGGAGGGCTGCGCTGCTGTCGTCTTCGATGCTTTCTCTGCCACGTCCCCGATCCTGCCACGCCCCACTGACAATCCCGAGCCACCGAGCCACCGGGCCGCGGCCCGCGGCGGGTGCTGGGCGTGGCCCGCGGCCCTGGACAGAGGTGCCAGGGGTGCCAGGGGGTGTCAGGGGCGTAAGGCGGGCGCCGGGGCCATGCGGCAGAGGTGCGCGGCGGGTGCCGGGCCGTGCCAGGGATGCGGGGCGGGTGCCAAGGCCGTGGGCAGGGTGCCTGCGGTGCAGAGCGGGCGCCGGAGGCGTGGCGCAAGGACGCGGGGCGGGCGCCGGGGCCACTGTCAGTGCCCCGTGACAGGATTTACCCGTACCGGTACCACACCGGTCACCCGGTCCGGCCCCTCGCAGGTCGGGCCGTGAACCGTAGCCGGCAGCGGGGCGGGCCGGGCCCCACCGGCCGGGCACCGCGCCACGTCAGCACGCCCGTCACGACCGATCGCGCAGAGACACGACAGAGGCAAAGGGGAGCGCCATGGCAGCCAAGCCGCCCGCAGGTGACCCGGTACAGGACGCGCCCGAGGTGGGTCCGCCGCAGCAGGCCGCGGCCGGGCTGCCCGCCGTCGCGCACTCGCTGCGGCACGCGCAGCGGCAGATGGGCGTGCGGCGCACCGCGCTCACCCTGCTCAGGGTCAACCAGAAGGACGGCTTCGACTGCCCGGGCTGTGCCTGGCCCGAGCCGGACAAGCGGCATGCGGCGGAGTTCTGCGAGAACGGCGCGAAGGCGGTGGCCGAGGAGGCCACGCTGCGCCGGGTCACGCCGGAGTTCTTCGCCGCGCACCCGGTGGCCGACCTCGCCGCCCGCAGCGGGTACTGGCTGGGCCAGCAGGGCCGGCTGACCAGCCCGATGCTGCTCGACGAGGGTGCCGAGCGGTACGAGCCGATCACCTGGGACCGGGCGTTCGCGCTGATCGCGGAGGAGTTGGGGGCGCTGGGTTCGCCCGACGAGGCGGTGTTCTACACCTCGGGCCGCACCAGCAACGAGGCCGCCTTCCTCTATCAGCTCTTCGCCCGCGAGTTCGGCACCAACAACCTGCCTGACTGCTCCAACATGTGCCACGAGTCGTCCGGTTCGGCCCTCACCGAGACGCTCGGCGTCGGCAAGGGCAGCGTGCTGCTCGACGACCTCTACCAGGCCGACCTGATCATCGTCGCCGGTCAGAACCCGGGCACCAACCACCCGCGGATGCTGACCGCCCTGGAGAAGGCCAAGGCGAACGGCGCGCGCATCATCACTGTCAACCCGCTGCCCGAGGCGGGCCTTGAGCGGTTCAAGAACCCGCAGACCGCGCGCGGCCTCGCGCGCGGGGGCACCCCGCTGACCGATCTGTTCCTCCAGGTCAGGCTGGGCGGCGACCAGGCGCTCTTCCGGCTGTTGAACCGGCTGGTGCTGGAGACGGACGGCGCCGTCGACGAGGAGTTCGTACGCGAGCACACGCACGGCTTCGCCGAGTTCGCCGCCGCCGCGCGCGAGACGGACTGGGAGCAGACGCTGCGCGCCACGGGGTTGGCCCGCGCCGACATCGAGCGGGCGCTGGAGATGGTCCTCGCCTCCCGGCGCACCATCGTGTGCTGGGCGATGGGGCTCACCCAGCACAAGCACTCGGTGCCCACCATCAGGGAGGTCGTCAACTTCCTGCTGCTGCGGGGCAACGTGGGGCGCCCCGGGGCCGGCGTCTGCCCGGTGCGCGGGCACAGCAACGTGCAGGGCGACCGCACCATGGGCATCTTCGAGCGGCCGGCGCCGGAGTTCCTGGACGCGCTCCAGCGGGAGTTCGACTTCGCGCCGCCGCGCGAGCACGGGCTCGACGTGGTGCGGGCCATCCGCGCGCTGCGTGACGGGCAGGCGAAGGTGTTCTTCGCCATGGGCGGCAACTTCGTGGCCGCCACGCCGGACACCGAGGTCACCGAGGCCGCGATGCGCCGGGCCCGGCTGACCGTGCACGTCTCGACCAAGCTCAACCGCTCGCACGCGGTCACCGGCGCGCGGGCCCTGATCCTGCCCACCCTCGGGCGCACCGAGCGCGATACGCAGGCCGGTGGCGACCAGTTCGTCACGGTCGAGGACTCGATGGGCATGGTGCACGCCTCTCGGGGGCGGCTGGAGCCGGCCAGTGCGCAGTTGCTCTCCGAGCCGGCGATCGTCTGCCGGCTGGCGCGGCGGGTGCTGGGCGAGCGCAGCCGTACGCCCTGGGAGGAGTTCGAGCGCGACTACGGGCGGGTGCGGGACCGGATTGCCCGGGTCATCCCGGGGTTCGAGGACTTCAACGCGCGGGTGAGCAGGCCCGGCGGGTTCGCGCTGCCGCACGGGCCGCGCGACGAGCGCCGTTTCCCCACCGCCACCGGCAAGGCCAACTTCACCGCGGCGCCGGTGGAGTTCCCGCACCTGCCCAAGGGCCGGCTGCTGCTCCAGACGCTGCGCTCGCACGACCAATACAACACCACGATCTACGGGCTGGACGACCGCTACCGCGGCATCAAGAACGGTCGCCGCGTCGTCCTCGTCCACCCGGAAGACGCCCGGGAGCGGGGTCTTGCGGACGGCTCGTACGTCGATCTGGTCAGCGAGTGGCGGGACGGCGTGGAGCGCCGGGCGGACGGGTTCCGCGTCGTGCACTACCCGACGGCCCGGGGCTGTGCCGCGGCGTACTACCCGGAGACCAATGTGCTGGTGCCACTGGACGCGACGGCCGACACCAGCAACACTCCGGCGAGCAAGTCCGTGGTGGTCCGCCTGGAACAGACGCCCCCGTATGAGCGTTCGTTCGGTGAGCTGATAGGTAAGACCCAGCATCCAGCAGCGCGTGTCGGGATGCATCGGACGAAGAGCCGCGGATCGGAGCCGGAGACCATGGGCGAGCAGACCACCACCACGTTCCCGCAGGAGATCATCGACGAGTACGCGGGGCTCGGGGTCGACCTCCGCGCCCTGTTCTCCGCGGGCCACCTCGGCCAGCGCATGGGGTTGCACATCGTGGAGGCGGCGCCGGAGCGCGTCGTGGGCACGCTCCCGGTGGAGGGCAACACCCAGCCGTACGGGCTGTTGCACGGGGGCGCGTCGGCCGTGCTGGCCGAGACGCTCGGTTCGGTGGGCGCGATGTTGCACGGCGGCCCGCACAAGGTCGCCGTCGGCGTCGACCTCAACTGCACTCACCACCGGGGGGCGCGCTCCGGCCTGGTCACGGGCGTGGCCACGCCGCTGCACCGGGGCCGGTCGACCGCCACGTACGAGATCGTCATCACCGACGAGCAGGACCGCAGGGTGTGCACCGCGCGGCTGACGTGCCTGCTGCGCGAGGTCGAGAACGCCCCGGCGTCCGACGCTCCGACCACCGACGCCTCGACTGGCAGCGCCCCGGCCGCCGGCTGAGCCGCCGACGGGCCCGGGCGCAGCGCCCAGCACCTCCCGCCCCCGGCAACCCAGCACCTCTCACGCCCGGCAACCCCGCGCCCCGCACCTCCCGAGCCCAGGACCACCCCCACACGAACACAGAACCGTCCCCACACGAGGCAGGGCGGTCCCCACGCGGCCCCGGCCCGTCGTTCGGAGCGCGCCGCAACGCGGGCGTACGGAACGGGGCCCGTCCAACCCTTGGACGGGCCCCGCTTCCACATCTGGGCGGGCGGCTGCGGTGGGCGCCGGCCCGGCCGGGTCAGGACTCCTTGGCGCTCTTGGCCGCCTTCTTCTCCGCGGCCTTCTCGGCCGCGTCCTCGATGACCGCCTCGGCGACCTGCTGCATGGACAGCCGACGGTCCATCGACGTCTTCTGGATCCAGCGGAACGCGGCGGGCTCGGTCAGCCCGTACTGCGTCTGCAACACGCTCTTGGCACGGTCGACCAGCTTGCGCGTCTCCAGCCGCTGGGAGAGGTCGGCGACCTCCTTCTCCAGCGCCTTCAACTCGGTGAAGCGGGAGACGGCCATCTCGATGGCCGGCACCACGTCGCTCTTGCTGAACGGCTTGACCAGATAGGCCATCGCGCCGGCGTCGCGGGCCCGCTCCACCAGTTCGCGCTGGGAGAAGGCGGTCAGCATCAGGACCGGGGCGATGCTGTCAGCGGCGATCTGCTCGGCCGCCGAGATGCCGTCCAGGATCGGCATCTTGACGTCGAGGATGACGAGGTCGGGCCGGTGCTCGCGGGCGAGTTCGACGGCCCGCTGGCCGTCCCCCGCCTCGCCGACGACGGAGTACCCCTCTTCTTCGAGCATTTCTTTCAGATCGAGGCGGATCAGGGCCTCGTCCTCGGCGATGACGACGCGGGTGGTCAACGGCGGGATGTGCGACTGCTGCTCATTGACGGGCTCGGGCTCGACGTCGCTCACGGGACTCCTCGAATCAGGCAGGTGGTGCCCCACGAGCCTACCTAGCTCCTGTATGTTTGACGCACAGCGTCTTTCCGCTAACCTCTGTTTCTGAGGCCGGCCCTGGTAGTCCAATGGCAGAGACGATACTCTCAAACAGTATTCAGTGTGGGTTCGAATCCCACCCAGGGCACTTTCTCTTTACTTCCCAGGTAGCCCACCGTTCGGTGGGCTTTCTTTCCTTCCGGGAATGTCGGGGTTGAACCCCGGACCATTCCCCTCTCGCCGGTCGACGGCCGGCGGACCAGCGAGGGACCGCTTTCGGGCGGCCGGCAGGGCCTGGCCCGATTCCTGCGCCGGCGCTGCGTACCGCGCTTTCCCACCGGTCCCGCTTTCGGCTCACGGCCGGCTCGCGGGACGATATGAGCGCCGAAAGTCGGGCCCGGCGAAAGCGGCCAGGGAATTCTCGTACCGGAAATGCACGCACAGGCCCAGCGGACCGAAGAATCGGCCCGCTGAGCGGATCGTCGTCGTGCGGTAGTGCTGCCGGGCCGCTACTGGACCGGGTGGGCCGCGCTACTGGACCGGGTCGTCGCCGATGCGGTGGACGCGGACCAGGTTGGTGGAGCCGGGGACGCCGGGGGGCGAGCCGGCGGTGATCACCACCACATCGCCCTTCTGGCAGCGGCCGATGCGCAACAGTTCCTCGTCGACCTGGGCGACCATGGCGTCGGTCGACTCCACGCGCGGGCCGAGGAAGGTCTCGACGCCCCAGGTCAGGTTGAGCTGGGCGTAGGTGTCCGGGTCCGGGGTGAAGGCGAGGACCGGGATCGGCGAGCGGTAGCGCGAGAGGCGGCGGACGGTGTCGCCGGACTGGGTGAAGGCGACGAGGAACTTGGCGCCGAGGAAGTCGCCCATCTCCGCAGCCGCGCGCGCGACTGCTCCGGCCTGGGTGCGCGGCTTACTGCTCTCCGTCAGCGGCGGCAGGCCCTTGGCCAGCATGTCCTCTTCGGCCGCCACCACGATCCGGCCCATCGTCTTGACCGTCTCGATCGGGTACTTGCCGACACTGGTCTCGCCCGAGAGCATCACCGCGTCGGTGCCGTCCATGACCGCGTTGGCCACGTCGGACGCCTCGGCGCGGGTCGGCCGGGAGGCGTCGATCATCGAGTCGAGCATCTGGGTCGCCACGATCACCGGCTTGGCGTTGCGCTTGGCCAGCTTGACGGCGCGCTTCTGCACCATCGGGACGGCTTCGAGCGGCATTTCCACGCCGAGGTCGCCGCGGGCCACCATGATCCCGTCGAAGGCGTCCACGATGGCCGCCAGGTTCTCCACCGCCTGCGGCTTCTCGACCTTGGCGATCAGCGGGAGCCGGCGGCCCTCCTCGGCCATGATGCGGTGCACGTCGCGGGCGTCGTCGGCGTTGCGGACGAAGGAGAGCGCGATGACGTCGGCGCCGATGCGCAGCGCCCAGCGCAGGTCCTCGACGTCCTTGCCGGAGAGCGCGGGCACCGAGACGGCAACGCCCGGCAGGTTGAGGCCCTTGTGGTCGGAGACCATGCCGCCCTCGATGACCGTGGTGTGCACCCGCGGCCCTTCGACCGAGGTCACCTCCAGGGTGACGCGGCCGTCGTCGACGAGGATGCGCTCACCGCGCGTGACGTCGCCGGCCAGGCCCTCGTAGGTGGTGCCGCAGCAGTTGCGGTCGCCCTCGATGTCCTCGACCGTGATGGTGAACTCATCGCCGCGTTCAAGGAGTACGGGTCCCTCGCGGAAACGGCCGAGGCGAATCTTCGGGCCTTGAAGGTCGGCGAGGACACCGACGCTGCGGCCGGTCTCCTTGGAGGCTTGGCGCACCCGCTGGTAACGCTCCTCGTGTTCCACGTACGAGCCGTGGCTGAGGTTGAAGCGGGCGACGTCCATGCCGGCCTCGATGAGCCTCTTGATCTGCTCATACGAGTCGGTGGCTGGGCCCAGGGTGCAGACGATTTTTGCTCGGCGCATGGGTCGAGCCTATGACTTACCAGCGGGTAGAGAACCGTGAACTCCCTACAGCCCAACGACCTTTGCATGAAAGGCTCTTGACAACTAATGAAACGTGCGCGAGTCCGCTCCGATGAGCGTTTTTTCGGGGCCGCTGGCGTTCTTCTCACAGTGCGGGACGCGTCATCGTGAACCGCGCGTTGACGTGCGCGTATACGGTCTGCCGACGGGGTTCGAGGTCGAGCGCGGGGGGCGCGTCCAGCGCGCCGCCGTAGCCGGGGGCCGCCGCGCGCAGGGTGGAGGCCGGCGCCGGCAAGGGTGCGTTTTCGGCGCCGATGTCGGCGAGTTCGACGAGGGCGTCGAGTTCGGCTCCCAAAGCCTGGGCGTACTCGCGGGCCCGCTTGACCGCCTCGCGCACGGCCTGCTGGCGGGCCTCGCGGTGCGCGGGCGAATCGGGGCGCAGCGCCCACCAGGGGCCGTCGACGCTGGTGAGTTCGAGGTCGGCGAGTCGGGTGGTCAGTTCCCCGAGCGCGCTGAAGTCGGTGAGCGTCGCGGTGAGGTAGACCCGGCCGTGGTAGGCGCGGACCCGCTCGTGGCGGCCCTTGTCGGTGAGTTGGGGAGTGATGCTGAACGCCCCGGTCTCCAACTCCTCGACGGCGTCGCCGTAGGACCTGACGAGGTCGAGCACCTGGTTGTTGCGGCGGGTGAGGTGGTCGAGGGCGCCGCGGCGGTCGGTGCCGCGGGCGCTGACGGTGATGCCGACGCGGGCGATCTCGGGCTCGACCTCAAGCCGGGCCTCGCCGCGCACCGCGACGCGGGGGGTCTCGGGCGTGCCGTAGGACAGGGGTGTGGTGGTGGTCATGAGGGCCACTCTCGCAGCCGGCCCGCGGCATCAGGTAGTCATGTCGTCAGAACCCGTCCGGCGTCGCCGGGCCGGCTCACCTGGACAGACCCGCGTGCCCCGCGGTGGCGGGCGCGCTCCGTACCCTCGCCTGGAGAGATCAGCATGGCATTGGACCGCAGAAGGTTCCTCGGACGTTCGGCAGCGACGGGGGCCGCCGTGGCCCTGGCCGGCACGGCGACCGGCGCAGCCGCCGGCACCTCGGGCCGCGGTGGCGGCCGGCCGGGCAAGCGGCATGAGTTCACCGTGCTCGGCACCACCGACCTGCACGGCAACGTCTTCAACTGGGACTACTTCACCGACGCGGAGTTCGACGACAAGGACCACAACGACGTGGGCCTGGCGAAGATCGCCACGCTGGTGCGGCAGGTCCGCGCGGAGCGGGGGCGCGCGAACACGCTGCTGATCGACGCGGGCGACACGATCCAGGGGACGCAGCTCTCCTACTACTACGCCAAGGTCGATCCCATCACCGGCCCCGGCGCCCCGGTGCACCCGATGGCGCGGGCGATGAACGCGATCGGGTACGACGCGGCGGCGCTCGGCAACCACGAGTTCAACTACGGCGTGCCGGTGCTGCGCAAGTTCGCCGAGCAGTGCGACTTCCCGCTGCTGGCCGCGAACGCGCTCGACGCGCGGACGGCCCGGCCGGCGTTCGCCCCGTACTGGATGGCCCGGCTGCCCGTGCCGCACGGGCGGCCGGTGCGGGTCGCGGTGCTCGGGCTGACCAATCCGGGGATCGCGCTGTGGGACAAGGCGCACGTGCAGGGGAAGCTGACCTTCCCCGGTCTGGTGGAGCAGGCGGCGCGGTACGTGCCGCGGCTGCGGTCGATGGGCGCCGACGTGGTGGTGGTCGCGGCGCACTCGGGGACCAGCGGGACCTCCTCGTACGGGGACCAGCTCCCGCACGTGGAGAACGCCGCGGCCCTGGTGGCGCAGCAGGTGCCGGGGATCGACGCGATCCTGGTGGGGCACGCGCACGCGGAGATCCCCGAGTACCGGGTGAAGAACGAACGCACCGGCCGTGAGGTGGTGCTGTCCGAGCCGCTGAAGTGGGGGCAGCGGCTGACCAGGTTCGACTTCGGGCTGGTCTGGGAGCGGGGCCGCTGGCGGGTGGACTCGGTCTCCGCCCGGGTGCTGAACTCCAACACGGTGGCCGAGGACCCCGAGGTGGTCGGGCTGCTCACCGGTGAGCACCGCAAGGTCACGGCGTACGTCAACCAGGTGATCGGCACCTCGGCGCGGCGGATGGCGGCGGACGAGGCGCCGTACAAGGACGTGCCGATCATCGACTTCATCAACCACGTGCAGAGCGAGACGGTGCGCGCCGCGCTGGTGGGCACGGCGCACGAGGGGCTGCCGGTGCTCTCGCAGGCGTCGTGCTTCTCGCGGACGGCGGTGGTGCCCGTCGGCGACGTCACCATCCGGGAGGTGGCCGGGCTCTACCCGTTCGACAACACCCTTGAGGCGCGGTTGCTGACGGGGGCGCAGGTGCGGGAGTACCTGGAGTTCTCGGCGCGGTACTACGTGCGCACCGCGCCCGGCGGCGGCGTGGACCCGGCGAAGCTCACCAATGCGGGCGGCACGCCGGACTACAACTACGACGCGGTCAGCGGCCTGACCTACGAGATCGACATCGCCCAGGAGCCCGGCCGGCGGATCACGAAGCTGAGCCGTGCGGGGAAGCCGGTGGCCGATGACGCGCAGTTCGTGCTGGCGGTGAACAACTACCGGGCCGGCGGGGGCGGCAACTTCCCGCACGTGGCGTCCGCGCGGCAGGTGTGGTCCTCGTCGGAGGAGATCCGGAACACGATCATCGCCTGGGTGCGGGCCAGGGGGACGATCGACCCGGAGCAGTTCGCGACGCAGGACTGGCAGCTCACCCGGGCGGGCACGCCGGTCTTCTACTCGCCGCTTGAGCACCGGCCCTACCGGCAGTGCCCCTGCTGCCGCTGAGCCCGTGGCCGCGCGCGTCGCCCCGGCCGGGGTCGGTGGCCGGCCGGGCCGATGTGCCGTCGGTGCCGGTGGCCAGCCGGGACCGATGGCTGGCCGGGACCGACGGCTGCTGGCAGGCCCGTCCGGGTGTTCGGCCGGAGCCGCTGGCACATGCCGGGGCGAGGTGCCACATTCAGGATCCGTTAAAGGGCGTCAACAACCGTTAAAGGGCGTCCGTATTGCCGGTGTCCAGCGGCCATCGCTTAGCACAATGAAAGGATGAATGAGGAGTTCGCTGCCGCGTTCGAAGCCGTACGCCGGGATCTGTCTGCTTCCTGCGCCGTTCGGCCGCGCTTTGCCGAGGATGCCTGGGCCCAGGAGCTCGCCGGCGTGGGGGGTGTCGCCGGGGTCATGCTGTACGAGCCGGACGGGTCCGGGATGGGCATCTCCACGATGCTGGGGCAGCCGCGGGCGCAGCAGGTCGCGGAGCTCGCGGACCAGGTGCAGGAGTGGGCGGTCGAGGCGCTGTGCGCGGCGTTGAAGCCGGCGGTGTGGCCCGAGTGTCCCGCCCACCCCAACGCGCATCCGCTCGCTCCGACGGTCCGCCACGGCCAGGCGGTGTGGTCATGTCCGCGCGACGGAGTGACGGTCGCGCTGATCGGAGAGCTTGCCGCCGCGGTGGCCGCAGGTGGTGGGGTCGAGCCCGAAGGTGGTGAAGGCGGTGCGGCGCGGCAGCGGGAACGCCATGCGACCTGTGACTGAGTTGAGGATGACGGCGCCGCGCCAGGCGGCGAGCCCGAGGTCGGGGGCGCCGACGCCGTGGGTGTGGCGCTCGGCGTTCTGGACGTAGACCGAGCCCGTGATGGCGGGATCGAGGACCAGGCGCTGCTTTTCGTCGACGAGCGGGCGTCCCGAGCCGTCTCGCCGGAGCTGCGGCTCCAGGTCGGCGAGCAGGGTGTCGGTGGCGCGCTCGCGGTAGCCGGTGGCCAGCACCACGGCGTGGGTGGAGAGCCGGCTGCGGGTGTGCTGGTACTCGTGCTCGACGTGCAGTTCGATGGTGGAGGTGCCGACCCGGCCCGCGGTGCGCACCCGCACGCCGGGGGTGAGCACCGCGTCCGGCCAGCCGCCGTCCAGGGTGCGGTCGTAGAGCTCGTCGTGGATGGCGCCGATGGTCTCCTGGTCGATGCCCTTGTAGAGCTGCCACTGCCGGGGCAGCAGCGCGTCGCGGGTGGGCTCGTCCAGGCCGTGGAAGTAGCGGGTGTGGTCGGGCGTGAACTGTTCCAGGCCGAGCTTGCTGTACTCCATGGGCGCGAAGGCAGCGGTGCGGGTGAGCCAGTGCAGCCCTTCGCGCCCGGCGGGGCGCCTGCGCAGCAGGTCGAGGAAGACCTCGGCGCCCGACTGGCCCGAGCCGACGACGGTGATGTGGTCGGCGGCGAGGAGTTCGGCGCGGTGGTCGAGGTAGTGGGCGGAGTGCAGGACGGGCACGCCGTGGGCGTCGGCGAGCGGGCGCAGCGGTTCGGGCACGTGGGGCTCGGTGCCGAGGCCGAGCGCCAGGTGGCGGGCGTAGACCCGGCCGAGCGCGACCGCTTCGGCGTTGGCGTCGAGTTGCGCGAAGTCCACCTCGAACAGTTCCCGGTCGGGGTTCCAGCGCACCGAGTCGATGTGGTGGCTGAAGGAGAGCCCCGGCAAGTGTTCGCTGACCCAGCGGCAGTACGCGTCGTACTCGGCGCGTCTGACGTGGAACCGCTCGGCGAAGTAGAACGGGAAGAGCCGGTCCTGGTCGTGCAGGTAGTTCAGGAAGGTCCAGGGGCTGGTGGGGTCGGCGAGGGTGACGAGGTCGGCGAGGAAGGGAACCTGGAGCGTGCTGCCCTCGATGAGCAGCCCGGGGTGCCAGCGGAAGGCGGGCCGTTGTTCGTAGAAGGCGGTGCGCAGTCCGGGGACGCCGTAGGCGAGGGCGGCGAGGGAGAGGTTGAAGGGGCCGATCCCGATGCCCGCGAGGTCGTACGGTTCGTCGGCGGTGGGGGCCGGTGGGGCGGGCTGTGGGGGGCGGGTCGTACTCATCAGGTGCGGTGGCCTTCCACGAGTTTGACCAGGGCTTCCAGGTCGCTGGGCTGGGTGTGTGGGTTGAGCAGGGTGGCCTTGAGCCAGAGGCCGTCGGGGCGGGCGGCGCGGCCGAGTACGGCCCGGCCCTCGGTGAGGAGCCGGCGGCGGGCCCGGGCGACGGCGGGCGGGTCGGCCCCGACGGGGCGGAACAGCACGGTGCTGATGGTGGGCCGGGAGTGCAGTTCCAGGTCGGGGTGGGCCGCGATGAGGTCGGCGAGGTGCTGGGCCGCGGCGCAGGTGCGGTCGATGAGGGCGGCCAGGCCGGTGCGGCCGAGTGCGCGCAGGGTGACGGCGACCTTGAGGACGTCGGGGCGCCGGGTGGTGCGCCAGGAGCGGCCGAGCAGGTCGGGGAAGCCGGCTTCGGTGTCGTCGTCGGCGCTGAGGTAGTCGGCGCGGTGCCCGAGTGGGGCCAGGTCGGCCCGGTCGGGGACGGCGAGCAGGCCGGCCGCGACCGGCTGCCAGCCGAGTTTGTGCAGGTCGAGCGTGACGGTGTGGGCGCGTTCGATGCCGCGCAGCTTGGCCGCGTGCGCGTCGCTGAGCAGCAGCGGCCCGCCGTAGGCGGCGTCGACGTGGAACCTGGCGCCGTGGGCCGCGGCCACGTCGGCGAGTGCGGGCAGCGGGTCGATGGCGCCGCTGTCGGTGGTGCCTGCGGTGGCCACGACCAGCAGGGGGGCGTGCGCGGGCAGTCCGGCCAGCGCGGCGGCGACGGCGGCGGGTTCGAGCACGCCGTGGGGCGTGGCGACCACGATCGGGTCGGGCAGCCCGAGCACCCAGGCCGCGCGGACCACGCTGTGGTGCGCGTTCTCGCCGCAGACCACGCGCAGCGCGGGTGGCGCGTGGGGGACGCGGGGCGGGTGGGCGCCCAGGTGCGGGGAGCCCGGCGGGCGGCGGGGCCCTGGCAGCGGGTACGGGCCCTGGGCGGGGTGGTCTGCCGAGTGGTCGGTCAGGGGCTCGGTCAGGGCATCGGGCAAGCGGTCGGTCAGGGGCTCGGTCAGCTCGGCCAGTTGCTCGGTGGGAGCGGCGAACGGTGCGAGGTCGCGCGGGGCCGCCGCGGTACGGGCCGCCGGCCGGGCGGCGAGCCTGGTGACCGGGGCCCGCACCGCGCCGGCCGGCCCGCTGCGGGCGGCCTCGCGGGCCAGCAGCAGGGCGAGTTGGTTGGACTCGGTGCCGCCGGTGGTGATCAGGGCGTCGGCGCTCGGCGTCGCCGGGTAGACGACCTCGGCGAGCGCCCGGCTGGTCAGGGCTTCGAGTTCGGAGGCGGCCGGGGCCTGGTCCCAGGAGTCGAGCGAGGGGTTGAGCGCGCTGGCCGCGAGGTCGGCGGCGACGGCCACGGCCAGGGGCGGGCAGTGCAGGTGGGCGGCGCAGTGCGGGTCGGCGGGGTCGGCCGCGCCGACGGCGACGGCATGCACCAAGGCGCGCAGGGCTTCGTCGACGCCGGTGCCTTCGGCCGGCAGGGCCTCGCCGACGGTGCGGCGTACGGTCGCGGCGACGGCCGCCGGCCCACCGGGCGGCAGCGGGCCGGCGCGGTCACGGGCGCCGGTGGCGAGCGTGTCCAGGACGGCGTCGATGAGCGGGCGCAGCGCGCGCGGACCCGCGGCGCCGCCGGCCAGGGGCGGGAGGGGCGAGTCGGCGTCGGCAACCGGCACAGGCACGGATGTGCCCTCCAATGAGGGAGGCGGGATTGAGGCTGGCCTAAGCTACTGGCGCCGCCAGGACCCGCGGCTCCCCTTCCCTGGACACCACCCTTTAGGGGGTAGCCCGCTGCTCGTACGAGGGAGGGCGGGGCGGGTGGGGGCGACGCGATCTGGTAGGGCTTGGGGCTTTCTCGTACGTCGGCGACGGGTGGGGGACGCGTCCGCGGGGCGGGGCTGCTGCGGCCCGACCCGGGGCGGGTAGGGGCGGGGCCGGCTCGGTGCGGCGCGTACACACCGAGCCGCACGCGCCCGGTCGTACGCGCTGCGCGCCCCGCGTCGGGCCCCACGTGCAGACCCCCAAGCCGAGCGCACATGCCGATCCGCACGGGCCGATCCGCACGGGCCGATCTGCACGGGCCGGTCTGCACGCAACGGCCCGTCGTGCCGCCACGGCCGGGGCGCGCCAGGCGTCAGGCGGAAGACCTCAGGGCACCTCAACAGACGTGCCCGGCAAGGGAGTTCAGGAGGGCCGGGCGATGCGGCCCGACCGGCGTGGGGGCGGGTCGTGGGGTCAGGTCGTCGGGGCCGTGAAGTCGGCGACGTGGTCCGTGGCCCAGCGGGCGAACGTGTGGGCCGGGCGGCCGGTGATCTCGGCGACGGTGGTGGTGACCTCGGGTTCGGCGGTGACCGCGGCGGCGAACGCGTCCAGGATCACCTCCAGCATGCCCGGCGGCACGTGCGGGAACAGGTCGTGGTCCACCTCGTCGCGGGGGATCTCGGTGAAGGTCACGGGCCGGCCGCCGGCCGCGCCGATGAGGGCGATCTGCTCGCTGGTGGTGCTGGCCTCGGGGCCGGTCAGACGGTAGACGGCGGCGTGGTGACCGTCGTCCAACAGGGCCCGGACGGCGACCGCGGCGATGTCCGCCTCGTGGATGGGCGCGGTGCGGGCCCCGGCGAACGGGCCGCGCACGGTGTCGCCGGCGCGGACCTGCGCGGCCCACTGGAAGGAGTTGGTGGCGAACGCGTTGGGCCGCAGCAGGGTCCACCGGAGGCCGCTGGCCGTGACGGCCCGCTCCGCGAAGAGGTGGTGGGCAACGAGCGGATGGGACTCGTCGGCGCCCTCGTCGACGGCCCCGCTGGAGAGCAGCACCACGCGCGTCACGCCGGCCGCGGTCGCCGCGGCCAGCAGGTCGGGGATCTGCTCGTGGACCGCGGTCAGGTTGAGGAAGAGGCCGGTGGCGCCGGCGAACAGCGCCGGCAGCGCGGCCCGGTCGGCGAAGTCGGCGCGTACCGCTTCGGCACCGGCCGGCAGCGCGGCGCGGCTCGGGTCACGCGTAAGGGCGCGGACGGGCGCCCCCTCGGCGAGGAGTTGGGAGACGAGCGAACGCCCGACGTTTCCGGAGGCACCGGTCACGACGATCACGGGTGGGCCGCCTTTCTGTACGCCCCTCCCCCGCCCCCGTGCGGCACGTACGCAGCACGTACGCCGGACAGCGAGCACTTCTGCGGCGCCGGGGCCGCGGCGCACGGGCCGGGCATCGGCCGCTCGGTGATGCCGGATGGCGCCGGATGGCTTCGGATGACGTCGGGCCCGAACGGGCTGGCGGGGGCGGGGAGTTGGGGTTGGGCCTGGCGGGTGCCGGGCCCTGGCTTTCGGTTGGCTTCGCCAGGCTAGCCAACCGGAAGCAGCCTCCGGATCACCGATTCGGCCGAGGCCCGATACGACCATCGACCTAGGACCGCGGCGAAGAACCGCCCTGCGCAAGGGACTCCCCCACGCGAGGGGCCATCCCCGTACAAGGCACCGCCCGGTACGAACAACAGCCTCCCGCGCGAGAAAGCCACCCCGCGCGGGGGTCCCTCAGTCGGCCGTCCCCGGCTTCGTGCCCCAGACGAAGACCTTGTCGCCGAGGTCGAGGAGGTCCCACAGGGTGGCCGCGTCGTCGACGGTGAGGTTGACGCAGCCGGCCGAGCCGCCGCCGTCGTAGAGGTCGCCGGGGTGGCCGTGGAGGGCCTGGCCGCCGTCGAAGAACTGGGAGTACGGCATGGGGGCGTTGTCGTAGATGGTGGAGACGTGGTCCCGGCTGCGTTGGTAGATCTCGTGCCAGCCGGGGCGGGTCTCCTGCGCGTCGCGGCCGGTGCGCACCGGGACGGGGCCGAAGCCGACCCGGTCGCCGGTCTGCACCCACAGCAGTTGGCGGTCCATGTCCACGCAGGTCACCCGGTGGGACCGGACCGGGCAGTGGCCGGCGGCGTTGGGGTTGTCGCGGGCCTGGACCGCGACCAGGGTCCGGTAGGTGCCGAGCCCCGCGTAGCCGTCCGCGCGGGCGATGCCGTGCTGGCGCTGGAAGCCGCGGATGGCCTGGCAGTCCGCCACCGACTGGCGGCCGTCCACCGGCCGGTCCAGGTGCTTCTCCAACTGCCGCTGGTAGGGGCCGGTGGGCGCGGTGCAGGCGGCGTGGGGCCGGGGGGGGGGCGGGGGGGGGGCCGCGGGGGGCGCCCCCCCCAACACCGGGCTAATTTAAAAAAAAGACACAGGCCGCCCAAAAACATGGTTT
>NZ_JBEHZD010000980.1:0-1454 GCF_040240285.1 Streptomyces sp. HSW2009
CCGTCGCGCCTGCCCGGGCGGAGGTCGCCGGGTGCTGTCCCGTCAGCGCCCGGCGCCCCCGCCACCTCGCGCCCCCGCCCCCCGCCCCCCCCCGGGCCGGGGGGGGGGGGGCGGCCGGGGCGGGTCGCTGCGGCGCGGCGGTCGGCGAGGATCGGTTCGGGGCGCTGTCGGGCCGGAGCGAGAACGCGCCGGGAGCGACAACGCTGCTGGGACGGGGGCTGGGAACGGGGGGCGGGGGGCTCGGAACAGCCCAGAGCAGGGACGGGGCGGAACGGGGACGGATCAGAGCGAGAAGAGGTCCGTGAAGGGGCCCGCCGCATCGCCCGCTGACCGGCCGAAGGGCGCGTCGAAGTCCCAGACCAGGAAGAGCAGGAACGCGATGAGCGCGCTGAACAGCCCGGCGAGCAGCAACTCGCGCTGTGAGCGGCGGATTTGCAGGGTGAAGATCAGACCGACGGTGACCAGTGCCCCGCCGACGAGACCGAACCACACCACGCCCGGCATCGTGTCGCCCACGCTCTGACCACGGGCGCCGCGGGCGTCGTCGACGACGGCGATCTGATCGGCCAACGGCTGGTACGTCTGCGCCATCCGCTCATCGCGCGGGGTGACCTCAAGGACGTGGTGGCGCAGCGTCTGGAGCAACGTGTCTCCGCGCTCGGTGAGTTCCCCCGTGTCGATCATGTGCGGGAACTCCTCGTCCACCACATAGCGGACGTACGCCCGCACATCTGCCCTGATCCGCTCCCGCTCCGCCGTGGGATACACGTGCACGCGCTCGCTCACCTCGTGCAGCGCCTGTGCCTCGGTGCGCACCGTGTCCTGGGCGGTGCCCTTGGCTTCCCAGACGCCGGCGATGGCGAGGCCGAGGACGATCGCGTACACCACGCCGATCATCATCGTCATGTACTCGATGACGTCCGGCGTTTCGGACGGGTCGTCGTCGTCACTGATGCGGCGCTGGTTGAGGAAGACGATGATCAGCACCACCGTGCAGGCGGCGGCCATCGCAAGGGCCAGCACCAACCATTCGGACATGGGTTCCTCCGGACGTGGACTGTGGGGTGGGCACCCCGGGGCGGGTGGCGTGCGCTCCGCTGCGGTCGCGGGCCGGCACGCTGCGGTGGCTCGGCGGGGCGGGCGCTCGGCCCACCCCGCCCCCTCGGCTCAGCGGCTTCGGCCTCGACCACGACCCGCGGACCGGCCGCGCAGGGCGGCGGCGGCCAGCACCGCGGGCGCGGTGAGGAGCAGGGTGAGGGTCACCGTGGACAGCCCGCCAGGTGGCTGGTGTCGGGCCGAGCGGTGGTACGCGCGGGGCTCGAAGCTCTGCGGTGTGGGGTGGGGCGTGTCCTTCGGACCCGGCCGCGGCGGCTCGCTCGCCTCCGGTACGGGCCTGGCCCGCGGGGGTACGGGGCGGGCCGGTGCCGGCGGGGCCGGTACGGCCGGCGTGGGCG
>NZ_JBEHZD010000981.1:0-1451 GCF_040240285.1 Streptomyces sp. HSW2009
CGCAGGCGAGGACGGCCCGGATCGCACGCGAGGACGGCCCGGGTCGCGGGGTGCGGAGTGGCCCGGGCCCGCGGGCCCCCCCCCGGCCGGCCCCCCCCCCCCCGGCGGGCGGGGGGGGGCGGCCGGCGCCGCCCCACGCCTGCACCAGGTGGTCCAGGTCGCCGACCCGAACCCCCTCCAGATACGCGACCTGCGCGCCGAACCGGACCCGGAGGGCGCCGCACACCGCTGGATGGACGAGCAACTGGCCCAGGTCTACGACCTGTCCCGGACACCGCTCAGCCACCAGACGCTGCTCCTCCTGGCCGACGACCGCTCCTTCTACTTCCACCGCTACCACCACGCGGTGCTCGACGCCTTCGGCCAGGCCGTCTACGGCTCCCGGGTCGCCGCCCTCTACACCGCGCTGGCCACCGGCGCCGAGCCGCCCGCCACCACCTTCACCACCCTGGACCAGGTGGTGGCGGCCGAGACCTCCGACCCGCACTCCCGCCGCACCGGTCAGGCCCGCGCGTACTGGCTCGACCAGTTCGCCGACCTGCCGGACCCGGTCGCGCTCGCGGGCCAACCCGGCAGCAGCACGCACAGCAGCCTGCGCCGCATCATCACCCTCCCGGCCGAACTGGCCACCGGGTTGACCGCGCTGGCAGATCGCCTCGGCGTGCAGTGGCCGGCACTGGCCATCGCCGCCACCGCCGCGTTCTACCACCGCATGACCGGCCGCACCGACCTCACCTTCTCGCTGCCGCTGGCCGGCCGCACCGGCCGGGTCTCGTTGACCACGCCGAGCGCCATGGTCAACGTCCTGCCGCTGCGGGTGACGGTCGATCCCCAGGCCACCTTCGCCGACCTCGCCACCCGGGTCTCCCGCTCGCTGTCGGACGCCGTACGCCACCAGCGCTTCCGCGGCGAACAGCTCTACCGCGAACTCGGACTCTCCGGCGGCCGACAGGCCCGTCTCGGTCCCACGCTCAACGTGGTCGGCTTCGCCAACGACCTCACCTTCGGCGCACTCCCCGCCGTGGCCCACCCGCTCTCCACCGGCCCGGTCAACGACCTGAAGATCAACTTCTACGGCTCGACCGCGATCGGCACCGGAATCCGCGTGGAGTTCGACGCCGATCCCACCCTGTACGACGCCCGCGAGATCGACGCCCACCAACAGCGCCTGGTCCGGGTCTTGGAGTGGGTGGTGGACCATGCCGGCGACGCGGTGAGTGGGGTCGACGTATGGGCTGTGGGTGAGTTGGAGGGGTTGTTGGTGGAGTGGGGTGGTGAGGTGCGGGGTGTGTCGGGTCGTTCGGTGGTGGAGTTGTTTGGTGATGAGGTGGTGCGGTCGCCTGAGGGTGTGGCGTTGGTGTGTGGTGATGTGGCGTTGTCGTATGGGGAGTTGGATGAGTGGTCGAATCGGGTGGGTCGTTGGTTGTTGTCGTGTGGGGTGGGTCGGGAGT
>NZ_JBEHZD010000982.1:0-1450 GCF_040240285.1 Streptomyces sp. HSW2009
GGGGGGGGGGGGGGGGGGGGGGGGGGGCGGGGGGGGGGGGGGGGGCCGCCCCCCCCCCCGCCCCGCCGGGGGGGGGGGCCCCCCCGGCCCCGGGCGCCGGGATCAGCCCTCGAAGCGGAACCGCGGGAAGGCGCTGCGACCCGCGTAGACGGCCGCGTCGTCCAGGATCTCCTCGATGCGCAGGAGCTGGTTGTACTTGGCCACGCGCTCGGAGCGGGCCGGGGCGCCGGTCTTGATCTGGCCGCAGTTGGTGGCGACGGCCAGGTCGGCGATGGTGACGTCCTCGGTCTCGCCGGAGCGGTGCGACATCATGCACTTGAAGCCGCTGCGCTGGGCCAGCTCGACCGCGTCCAGGGTCTCGGTCAGCGAGCCGATCTGGTTGACCTTGACCAGCAGGGCGTTGGCGGTGCCGGACTCGATGCCGCGGGCCAGCCGCTCCGGGTTGGTGACGAACAGGTCGTCGCCGACGATCTGGACCTTGTCACCGAGCTCGTCGGTGAGGGTCTTCCAGCCGTCCCAGTCCTCCTCGTTCAGCGGGTCCTCGATGGAGACCAGCGGGTAGGAGGCGACCAGCTCGGCGTAGTACGCGGTCATCTCGGCCGCGCTGCGGGGCTTGCCCTCGAACGCGTACGCGCCGTCCTCGTAGAACTCGGAGGCGGCGACGTCGAGCGCGAGCGCGATGTCCTGGCCGGGGGTGTAGCCGGCCTTCTTGATGGCCTCGACGATCAGGTCGAGCGCCTCGCGGTTGGAGTCCAGGTTCGGCGCGAAGCCGCCCTCGTCGCCGAGGCCGGTGGACAGGCCGCGCTCCTTCAGGACGCCCTTGAGCGTGTGGTACACCTCGGTGCCCCAGCGCAGCGCCTCGGAGAAGGACTCGGCGCCGACGGGCGCGATCATGAACTCCTGGATGTCCACGTTGGAGTCGGCGTGCGAGCCGCCGTTCAGGATGTTCATCATCGGCACCGGCAGCAGGTGCGCGTTCGGGCCGCCGAGGTAGCGGAAGAGCGGCAGGTCGGACGCCTCGGAAGCGGCGTGCGCGACGGCCAGCGAGACGCCCAGGATGGCGTTGGCGCCGAGCGAGGACTTGTCGGGCGTGGCGTCCAGGTCGAACATGGCCTGGTCGATCAGCCGCTGCTCGGTGGCGTCGTAGCCGACCAGCTCCGGGCCGATCTGCTCGATGACCGCGAGCACGGCCTTCTCCACACCCTTGCCGCCGTAGCGGGCCTTGTCGCCGTCCCGCAGCTCAAGGGCCTCGAACTGGCCGGTCGAGGCGCCGGACGGCACGGCAGCACGGCCGGTGCTGCCGTGGGGGGGGGGCGCCCCCCGCCCCCCCCGGGGGGGGGGGGGTCTGGGCGGCCAGCGCGGCCAGCGCCGCGGGCGGCGGGCCGACCCAGGTCAGCCCGGCGGCGAGGACGGCGCGGGCGAAGTCCGGGTGTTCGGAGAGGAAGCCGTA
>NZ_JBEHZD010000983.1:0-1449 GCF_040240285.1 Streptomyces sp. HSW2009
GGGGCCGGGGCCCGCGCCCCCCCCCCGCGCCCGCCCCGGGGGGGGGCGGGGGCGGCGGGGGGGCGGGGGGGGGGCGCGGCGGGGGCGGCGGGGGGGGCGGGGGGGCCGGGCGCGGCGGGGGCCGCCGCGTTCGACGGGGCGCCGGGGTACGCGCCGGCGGCGTCCTGGCGGCCCGGCAGGTCGGCCTGCTGCGTCGGGTCGTAGGCGTGCTGGTGGCCGCCGGCCGGCTGCCCCGGCACAGGCCCGGGCGCGCCGGTCCCGGCCCCGTGGCCGCTGCCGCTGCTGCTGCCGCTGCCGTTGTTGCCGCCGCTGTCCTGGGCGTACGCCGCGTGGCCGGTACCCGCGTCCGCGCCGTAGGGCTGCGGCTGTGGTGCGTCGGCGGTCGGGCCGTACGCCGACTGCTGGCCGTACGCCGACTGGTGCTGGCCCCGACCGTCTCGCCCCTGCTCCTGCGCCGGGGCGGGGCCCGGGCGCTGATCCGCGTCGGGGCCCGTGGCGGGGCCGTGGGACGCGTCGTGCCCGGCGCCGTGGTCCGGCGCCGTACTGGGTGCGGCCGGGGGATGCGCTGCGCGCGGTGGCTGGAGCCCGTAACTCGTGGGCTCGTCCGCTCGTCCCCCATGGTTTGTCATGTCACTCATCATGACCCGCCGCGGGACTCCGCGGGCCCGCGGGCCGGGGCGGTACACGCGATGGTGACCAAGCCGTTGCCGCGGCGGTCAGCCGACAGCGCCGGGACGACGGAAGGTGTCCACCAACGTCGTGAAATGCCGCTTTCCTTCGGCTTGCTGGGATATTGGAGCAGAAATCCAGATGTCATACATCTGCCCGCCCTCGTCCCAACTGAGGTCGTACGTCCGCCGGGCGCCCCCGTCGTCCTCGGCCCCGTCCCAGGTGAAGTCCCACCGCGCGGCCGGGTGCCCGTTCCTCGTGGTCTCGGTGACCCGGCCGTCCCGATAGCCGTCGTAGCGCTGCGCGCCCTCGGCGTGCGCCTCGCGCATCACGCGGACCGCTCCGCGCGGGTCGAGCGACTGCGGATGGATGCCGATCCGGAACGCCCTGCCCGGCGAGTAGTAGTAGACCCGGGGCGGCTCGTACGAGCGCACGTACCCCTGCGGGATCGCGATCCGGAACCCGGCGGGGTCGGTGACCAGCTCGTACCCCTTGGGCGCGGTGGGGGGGACGGCGGCGGGACCGGTCGGCCCACGGTCCGCGCCACCGCCCCCGCTGCCCCGCGCGCCCCCGTCCTTGCCGTCGCCTTCGCCCTTGCCGTCGTTCTCACCCTTGCGGCTCGGGTCGCCGTCGCCGCCGCGGGCGCTGGCGGAGCTGCCGCCGTCCTTGTCGAGCACGGCGACCACGCCCACGGTCAGCCCGGCGAGCGCCAGCACGGCGGTACCGGCCACGGCGGCGGCCCGCCCGCGCGGCAACGCGTCCCGCACCGTGGGCCGACTC
>NZ_JBEHZD010000984.1:0-1443 GCF_040240285.1 Streptomyces sp. HSW2009
GACCCGCCCCGCACGGCTGCGCCCCGGGGTTGACCTCCCGTCCCGCCACGCCCGGGCGCGCCCCCCCGCCCGCTCAGCACAGGGCCAGACACACCCCCCCCCCCACCCCCCCCCCCCCCCCCCCCCCCGCCCCCCCCGCCCCCCCCCCCCCCCCCCCCCCCCCCCCCCCCCCCCCCCCCCCCCCCCCCCCCAAACCCCCCGGGCCCCGGCCGGGCCCCCCCCCGCCCCCGGGGCCCTCGGCCCGCTCTCCGGGTGCAGACGCCTCGGCCCCGCCGGCGCATGCACGCGGTGTTCGGTACAGCTCAGTACAGCCCAACACAACTCAGTGCTGCTCAGTACAACTCAGTGCTGCTCGCTCCGGGCCCGTCGGCCCGGACCGTCAGCCCCAGGTGATCAGGCGCTTGCCCGGGTCCTCCAGGACCGCGGCCACGTCCGCGAGCACCTTCGAGCCCAACTCTCCGTCCACCAGGCGGTGGTCGAAGGAGAGCGCGAGGGTGGTCACCTGCCGCGGCTTGACCTTGCCCTTGTGCACCCACGGCTGGAGCTTGATCGCGCCGACCGCGAGGATCGCCGACTCGCCCGGGTTGAGGATGGGCGTGCCGGTGTCGACGCCGAAGACGCCGACGTTGGTGATGGTCACCGTGCCGCCGGACATCGCCGCCGGCGTGGTCTTGCCCTCGCGGGCGGTGCTGACCAGGTCGGCGAGGGCCGTGGACAACTCGGGCAGCGTCTTGCGGCCGGCGTCCTTGATGTTCGGGACGATCAGGCCGCGCGGGGTGGCCGCGGCGATGCCCAGGTTCACGTAGTCCTTGTGCACGATCTCCTGGTTGGCCTCGTCCCAGGCCGCGTTGACCTCCGGGTTCCGCTTGATCGCCAGCAGGAACGCCTTCGCGACCAGCAGCAGCGGGTTGATCCGCAGCCCGGCGAGCTCCGGGTCCTGCTTGAGCTCCTGGACGAGCTTCATCGTGCGCGTGACGTCCAGCGTGATGAACTCGGTGACGTGCGGGGCCGTGAACGCGCTGGTGACCATCGCCTGCGCGGTGGCCTTCCGTACGCCCTTGATCGGCACCCGGCGCTCGCCGCCGGCCACCACGGGCTCGGCCTCGGCCGGCGCCGCGACCGGGGCCGCGGTGGGCTCGGCCGGCTGTGCCGCTGGCGCCACGGCCGCGCTGGCCGCCGCGTGCACGTCGGCGCGGGTGATGATGCCGTCCGCGCCGGTGGGCGTGACCGTCGCCAGGTCGATGCCGAGGTCCTTGGCGAGCTTGCGCACCGGCGGCTTGGCCAGCGGACGCGCACCACCCGTCGCGGGCTGCGGCACCGTGCCGGCGCGGTGTCTTATTAACAACTCCGAGCCCACGAGACCCCCAGCTATCGGGGTTTCGCGGGTGATGGGGGAAATAGAAGTGTGGGGGGGGGGGGGGGGGGGGGGGGGGGGGGGGGGGG
>NZ_JBEHZD010000985.1:0-1436 GCF_040240285.1 Streptomyces sp. HSW2009
CTCTGCGGTTGAGTGGGTCGTTGGATCGGGGTGCGTTGCGGTTGGCGTTGGGTGATGTGGCGGCGCGGCACGAGAGTCTGCGGACCGTCTTCGCCGAGGATGCAGACGGCCCCCACCAGGTGGTACTGCCGCCTGCGCCCATCGACGTCACCGTTGTGCCCACTCGTGAGGACGACCTGCGGGACGAGCTGAGGCAGGCCGCCCAGCACGCCTTTGACCTGACCCGTGAGGTGCCGTGGCGGGTGTGGTTGTTTGAGTTGGGTGGGGATGAGTGTGTGTTGTTGGTGGTGGTGCATCACATTGCGGGTGATGCGTGGTCGATGGGGCCGTTGGCGCGTGATGTGACGGCTGCGTATGAGGCGCGGGTGTCGTCGGGTGAGGCGCCGGGTTGGGCGCCGTTGCCGGTGCAGTATGCGGATTACAGCCTGTGGCAGCGGACCGTGCTCGGCGACGAGTCGGACCCGGAGAGCCTGGTGGCCGACCAGCTCGCCCACTGGACCCGCGCCCTGGCAGATCTGCCGGAAGAGCTGGTGCTGCCCTTCGACCGGCCGCGGCCGGCGGTGTCCTCGTACGAGGGGGACAGGATCTCCTTCGAGCTCCCCACGGAGCTGTCCGAGCAGGTCGCGCGGGTGGCGAGGGAGCACAAAGCGAGCTCCTTCATGGTCCTCCAGAGCGCCCTTGCCGTGTTGCTGACCCGCCTCGGCGCCGGGACCGACATCCCCGTCGGCACGCCGATCGCCGGTCGTACCGACGATGCGGTGGAGAACCTGGTGGGGTTCTTCGTGAACACGTTGGTGTTGCGTACGGATACGTCGGGGAATCCGACGTTCGCTGAGTTGTTGGAGCGGGTGCGGGCGTGGGACTTGGAGGCGTACGCGCACCAGGACCTGCCCTTCGAGCGGCTGGTCGAGGTGGTGAACCCGGAGCGCAGCCTGTCGCGACACCCGCTCTTCCAGACCATGCTGACCATGGACAACACGGAGCAGGCGGCCGAATCCACGATCGCAACCCTGCCCGGCCTCACCGTCACCGGCGAACTGACCGGCGCAGCCGCGGCCAAGTTCGACCTGTCGTTCCGCTTCGTCGAGCGTCGTACGGCTGAGGGTGTGGTGTTGGACGGTGCGTTGGACTTCAGCACGGACCTCTTCGAGCGCGGCTCGGCTGAGGTGCTGGTGCAGCGGTTCGTACGGGTCCTCGGTGGCCTGGTCGGGGACGTGAACGTACGCGTCAGTGATGTTGAGGTGTTGGGTGTGGGTGAGTTGGAAGGGTTGTTGGCGGGCTGGAGTGGTGAGGTGCGGGGTGTTTCGGGTCGTTCGGTGGTGGAGTTGTTTGGTGATGAGGTGGTGCGGTCGCCTGAGGGTGTGGCGTTGGTGTGTGGTGGTGTGGTGTTGTCGTATGGGGAGTTGGATGAGTGGTCGAATCGGGTGGGTCGTTGG
>NZ_JBEHZD010000986.1:0-1435 GCF_040240285.1 Streptomyces sp. HSW2009
CCCCCCCCCCACCCCGGCGGGCCCCCCCCCCCGCGGGGCGGCCGCCCCCCCCCCCCCCGCCCCGCCCCCCGCCCGCCCCCGCGCCCCCCCCCCCGGGGGCCCCCCCGCCACCCGGCCGGCCGCGGCGGGCGCCAGCAGGGTGGGTTCGGTGCAGCCGGCCAGCGCCGTGCGCCAGGCGGCGCCGGCCGCGGCCCGGTCCTGCCCGGCGAGCCAGTGCAGATAGTGCGGGTAGTGCGGGGCCGGCGCGAGCTCCGGCGGCACCGCGGCCCCGGCCCCGCTCACGTCCCCGTTCACCTTCGCGTCCCCGTTCGCGTCCTCGTTCGCGTCCTCAGGGCCGGCCGCCGGCGCGCTGTCGGCCCGCTCCCGGGCGTAGGAGCGGAGCAACTCCCGTACCAGCAGCGGCATCGACCAGCCGTCGAGCACCAGGTGGTGGCCGGTGAGGACGAGTTCGCTGGTGGTGTCGTCCAGTCGGATCAGGGTGCAGCGCAGCAGCGGCGGGGCGGCCAGGTCGAAGCGGCGCAGCCGGTCGTCCTCGGCGGCGCGGCGGGCCCGCCGCTGCCGTTCGCGGCGGGTGTGCCGGCGCAGGTCGCGCTCGGTGAGCTGGACCGCCGCATGCTCGGCCGCCCGCTGCACCCAACTCGGCCCCGTACCCGACACGTCGCCGGCGAGGTCCGTGCCGTACGCGGCGGGGCCGTCGGCAGCCGGCATGAACGCCGTCCGCAGCGGGGCGTGGCGCTCGACGACACGGTGCAGGGCCGCTTGCAGCGCGGCGGCGTCGAGCGCGCCGGCCAGATGCAGGGTGACCTGGACGTGGTAGAGGTCGAGCGCGCTCTCGTCGTAGCGGGACAGGAACAGCAGCCCTTCCTGGAGCGGGGTGACGGGCCACGCCGTGCCGACGGCCGGCACGGAGGGCGCTTCGCCGGCGGGCGCGGTGTCCGGCCCGTCCGGGGCGTGCTCGGCCACCGTCAGCAGGCCGCGCACGGTGCGCTGGCGGAACACGTCCTGCGGGGTGAACCGCAGGCCCGCCCGGCGCGCGGCCCCCACCAGGTGGATGGAGAGGATGCTGTCCCCGCCCAGGGCGAAGAAGCTGTCGGTGGTGCCGACCTCGGGCAGGTGCAGCAACTCGGCGAACAGCCCGGCGAGCAGCCGCTCGTCATCGGTGCTCGCGGCCACCTGCTCGGCGGCTTCGGCGAGCTCGGGCGCGGGCAGCGCGGCCCGGTCGAGCTTGCCGTTGCGGGTCACCGGCAGCGCGTCGACGGGAAGCAGCGCGGTGGGCACGAGGTGAGCGGGGAGCACCGCTTCGAGGTGGTCGCGGACCGCCCGGAGCTCCGCCGCGTCCAGCGGGCCCGCCGCCGGCTGCCCCCCCCCCCGCCCGGGGCCCCCCCCCCCCCCCGCGCCGGGCCCGGGGCGGGGGGCCCCCACCCGGCGGCGCGCC
>NZ_JBEHZD010000987.1:0-1424 GCF_040240285.1 Streptomyces sp. HSW2009
CGGGCCGTGACAGGGGCGCTCGACCGGCCCGCAGCCGGCCGCAAGGTCGCGCGGGCCCGAGCGTCGACCGAGGCGCGGACCAGAGCGTTGCCGCAGGTCGAGGCGGGCGGCACCCGGCCCCTGCCGCGCATGGCGGACGGCACGTCAGGTGCGGTGCCGCCGCCGGGCCCGGCCGCCGCGGCAGCAGTCGAGCCGGCGGAGCCCGTAACCGGTTCCGCGCCGGAGCCGGTGCAGCCGACGGAGGACGCGGACCGTACGCGCCCGCTGTCCCGACGGACCGTCGGAAACACCGGAAGCCAACTAAACGGCGGAAACCACCGGAATGACGGAAACCACCGGAATGGCGGAAGCCACGGCACCGGAGGGAGCCGCGGGGTCCGGGGGAATAAGGGGACGCGTGGCGCGGACGCCGAGTACGTACGGGCGTTGCCCCGGGTGGACGAGGCGACCCGCCTGCTGCGCCGCGCGGCGCCAACGCCCCCGACCGCACCCGCGGTCCACTCCGCGCACGACCCATCTGACATACGTACGGCAGACGCGGCACGTACCGCAGACATCGCACATGCGGCGGACACCGCGCGCACGGCGTACGGACGGTCGGGTGTGCACGAGGCGCACAGGATGTACGAGGCGCACGGCGGCGATGCCGGACCGGAGCCCGGGGCCGGGGTGGGCCCCGGCCGTGGGATGGGGCGGCTCGACGTGTTCACCGATGCCACCACGCACGGCACTCGACTGCGCGGCGGCAAGCGGCTCGCGCTCGCAGCGCTCGGTGTGTTCGTGCTGGCCATGGCGGTGATCACCGGCATCGAATGGGCCAGTGGCGGCCCGGTGTCCAATGTGTGGGGCGGCGACCGGGGCGGGACCACGTTCGGCAACAGCGTCTCCCGCGATGCGGGTTCGCCCGTACGGCCAGGTCGTACGCCCGAGCGGGAGCGGCCGGCGGAGCGGGACGGTGGCCCGCGCCGCGACGACACCGGTGATCCGCGGGGCTCGCGGGATGCAGCGCCGGAGTCCACTCGCCCGGGTGGCCGGGGGGCGGAGTCCAACAATCCGCAGGGCACGTCGCCCAGCCCCGCGCCGACCGACCGGAAGCCGCAGCCGCAGCCGCCGTCGACGGGGCCCGAGTCGCCCGACGCGGACCGGCCCACCACACCGCAGCGGCCAGGTACCGACGCCCCGGACCCCGACGCCGGTGCGACCACCGGAACCGGACCGACCGGCTCCCAGGCCGACCCGGGCGGCGGCGCCCCGACCGGCGGTCAACCCTCGGCACAGCGCGCCCCCGCGCGCGAGGGCTGACCGGAGCGGGGGGGGGGGGGGGGGGGGGGCGGCGCCGGGCCCCCCCCCCGCCCCGCCCCCCCGCGCCCCCCCCCCCCCCCCCCCCGCCGCCCCCCCCCCCCCCCCCCCCCCCCCCCCCCGCC
>NZ_JBEHZD010000988.1:0-1419 GCF_040240285.1 Streptomyces sp. HSW2009
TGGAGCGGAAGGAGTGGACACCGGCCGGCAGTTCGTGGCAGGCGCCGACCGTGTCGAGGTCGGCGGAGATCGCCGTGGCCGGGGGGGGGGGGCCCGGGGGGGGGGGGGCGGCCCCCCCCCGGGTCGCGGGCCGGCGCGCGACCCGGCGCACGGGGCGGCAGCGGACGCCGTACCCGTCGTCGAGTTGGTGGAGGTCACCAAGGCGTACCCGGGCGGGGTGCACGCCCTGCGCGGGGTGAGCCTGACCGTGCGCTCGGGCGAACTCGTGGCCATCGTCGGCCCGTCCGGATCGGGCAAGTCGACGATGCTCAACGTCATCGGCACGCTGGACGCGCCCACATCGGGCACGGTGCGGGTGGCCGGATATGACCTACGGCGCCTCTCGGACGCCCAACTGTCCGCGCTCCGGGCGCGCCACATCGGCTTCGTGTTCCAGCACTTCCATCTGGCGGCCGGCCGGGACGCGGTGGACAACGTGGCGGACGGCCTGCTGTACGCGGGCGTCCCCCGCGCGGCACGGCGGGCCCGCGCCCGCGCCGCGCTGGAACGGGTACGCCTCGGACACCGCCTCGACCACCGGCCCGCCGAACTGTCCGGTGGCGAGAAACAGCGGGTGGCCATCGCGCGGGCGCTGGTCGGCGAGCCCGATCTACTGCTCGCCGACGAGCCGACCGGCGCCCTGGACACGGCGTCGGGCCAGGTCGTCATGGAGTTGCTGCACGAGCTGAACGCGGCGGGCACCACGGTCTGCGTGATCACCCACGATGGCGAGATCGCGGCGTCGCTGCCGCGCCAGGTCCGCTTCCGAGACGGCTCGATCGTCTCCGACTCCCGTACGCAGATCGTCTCTGACTCCCTTACGCAGAAGGTGGGTTCACCGTGAAGCGAGCTGACGGCCGGGGTAGGGGGCGGCCGGTCGAGCGGCCGGCCGAGCAGGTGGGGGGAGCGGGCGTGGAGAGCGGTGCGGGTCCGGTCGGGGAGCCGTCCGTGACCTCGGGTGGGGTGCCTGGTGGGGCGCCAGGCGGGGCAGAGAGCGAGGCGTCCGGCGAGGTGCTGCGTGGGTCGCCGGGCGAGGCACTGTCCGGCGCCCGCGGTGGTCCGCGGCCCGTTGCGGGGACCGTTGCGGGGGCCGGGCGCGCCACCACGGAGGAGACCGTGCCGCTCCGTACGGTTCAGGCCACGGGCGGCCCTGCGCCGTACCGTACGGATCAGGCCATGGGCGCCGCCGTGGGTGCCGCCACGGACGCCCCCACGGACCGGCCCGCGGACGGCTCGACCCGCGCGGCCGGGGAGCGTGCAGCCGGGGAGCGCGAGACCGAGGGGCGTACGGTCGAGGGGCGTACGCGGCGCTGTCTCTTATAGCCAAATCCGCGCCCACGCGACGGACGCCGGGGGGGGGGTGGGGGGTGGGGTGGGAGA
>NZ_JBEHZD010000989.1:0-1419 GCF_040240285.1 Streptomyces sp. HSW2009
TGGGCTCGCCGTGCTGCGTGGCGAGCCGCCCGCGCAGGGCCCGCCACGAGGCACCGGCCGAACCCTTGGCCCGGCGGGTCGCGGGCCCCGTCATCGCCCGCAGCGGCGTCGTACGGGGCGCACCCTTCGGCGCGCCACCCGGGCGGGGGTCCGCGGCCACGGCAGCCGCATCGGCAGCGGTACGCGGCGTCGGCGCCGCAGCGTCAGCCGTACCCGGTGCAGCCGACCCGGCAGCACCAGCCGTACGGGGTTCCGACGCCGCGCCATCGGCCACGCGCGACGCAGCCGAGCCCGCACCATCGGCCATGTGGGCCACGCCCGGCGCAGCCGGCCCCGCGCCATCGGTCACACCCGGCGCAGCCGAGCCCGCACCACCGTCCCGGGGCGTCGGCGTCGGGGCGGGTTGTCGGCGGGCTGCCCGTACCGCGCGGTCCGCCGCTTCCCAGTGCGCGGTGAGTGCGGTCGGATCGGTCCCGACCGCTGCGGTGAGGGCCGTCAGTGCGGCGCGCGGCGGGAGCGCGTCGCCGGTCAGATAGCGCTCCCAGGCGGCCGTTCCGTACCCGATGCGGTCGGCGACCGCGGCCGTGCTCAGCCCGGCGTCGTCGATGAGCTCGCGCAGCTTCTCCGTGAACTCCCTTACGCGCGGATCGAGTTCCTCAGGAAGCTCGTCCCAGCGAGGCATCGTCTCCCCAACCCCCCTGTCGTTCTCTGCCCCTCGGCCGCGCCTCGGGCCCCCGGTGTGCCGGGCCCTGACGGTCCGGTGCGCCGCGCAGCGACGTGACGTCCCGTCGTGCACAGGCCATGCCCAAGGATGACAGTTCCCCCATTCGGGGCGCTGCGCGGCGCCCCCGGCGCGGCGCCCGCCGCCCCGTCCACGGCCCGGCCCGACGACCGGCAGCCCGCCCCGTACGCACGCCCTGTACGCGGTCCGTAGGCGCCCCGTACATGGCCCGGGGGGGGCGAACCCCCGCGCGCGTAGGCGTCCGTGGACCGGCCCGGGGCCGCCCCCCCCTGCGCACACACGCCCGCGGCGGCCCCGGCCACGACCTAGATCAACCCGCACACCCGCCCCCGCGTCCCCCCTCCCGTGGGCGGCCTCGCAGGGCTCCGTTTGCGCCCGGTGCGGGTGGTGAAGTGCCAGTTCGGGGCGGTTCCGTTGCGCAACTGCAACGCCGTACCGGAACAGTCACTTCCGCGCCACAGGGCCAACCCCGCGCTTGATCCGCATCGAGCGCGGCGGTGATGCTCGTACACAGTTCCAAACGCGACCGGGAGCACCCGCGCTCCAGTGCGACACCAGCGTGATACCACGACACCAGCGCGACACTGCTGTACCGCGCGTCAGTGGCCGTCACTTCTGGTACGGGGGCGGGCCCGGGCGCAGCACGCGGCGGCTCGTCCTCCCACGGGGGTGGAGGG
>NZ_JBEHZD010000099.1:0-18525 GCF_040240285.1 Streptomyces sp. HSW2009
CTGTCTGCCCCGCGACCACCACACCGCCTACCTGTTGGCGCACCGGCTGGTGATGGCCCTCTCGCCGACGGCCGCGCTGCGCGCGGTGACCGCCGAGCCGCCCGCCCCCGGCACGCAGGGCCCCGCCGCCGCGCGCCGCCCGGACGGCCAGCCGCGGACCGAACCGGCCCACCCCACCGACCCGACCCACCCAAGTCACGCCAACCCCCCGGGCCAGGCAAGTCACCCCGGCCACCCTGGCCGTGCGAGCCACCCTGCCCGGCCGAGTCACCCTGGCCACACGAGCCAGCCGGACCCAGACGATCCGGGCAGCCTGCTCACCCGCCAGCTCACCCGGGCGCTGCGTACCCGGACGCGTACGGTAGTGCTGGTCGACGACGCCCAGTTCGCCGATCCGGAGACGGTAGACCTGGTCCGGGTGCTCGCGCCGCTGTTGGCGCTCTCGGCGGTACGGCTGGTCCTCGGCGTCTCCCCCGTCCGCCCGCCCGGGTCGGCCCCGCGTCCGTGGCAGGAACCGACCTGGCCGTTCCCCGACGACCTGGCCGGGGACCCGGTCTGGCTGCCGCCGCTGACCCGGCAGGAGGTGGCGCGCCTGGTCACGCACCGGTTGCGCGCGGTGCCCGATCGGGATCTGGTGGCCGAGTTGTACCGGCTCAGCGCCGGCAACCCGGGGGCGCTCGCCGCGGTGCTCGGCCCCGCCGGCGAGCCCACCATCGGCACCCTCATCGGCCACGCCCAACTGCGCCCGGGGGCCGCCCCACCGGTGCTGCCCGACGACGACCGCTTCGTCCGCGCCCTCGCCGGACTCGGCGAACCGACCTGGCGGGTGGCCAAGGCGCTGAGCGTCCTCGAACCGCTGGGCAGCCGCACCCCGGCGATCCTCGCCACCACCACCGGTCTGCCCGCCGCGGCCGTCGCCGGTGCGCTGGCCGAGTTGACGGCCGCCGGGCTCGTCGACGAGGCCGCGGAGCCGACGCCCGGGCCCGCGACGCAGGCCGGCACGCCCGCCCGGCGCTGGTCGTTCCGCGTTCCGCTGGTGGCCGCGGCGCTACGGGCCAGGCTCGGCCCGTACGAGCGGCGCGCGGTGTCGGCGGCTGCGGTGCAGGCCCTGTGGGAGGAGGGCGACCGGGCGGCGCCTGACGAGGGGGGTGGGCAGCGGCGCGGCGCCGAGCGACGGGCCTATCTGGCGAATCGTATCGTCGACGCCGGAGCCCTGGTCGAACGCTCCCGCGCGCTCTCCGAACTCCTCTTCATATCAGCCCAGTTGGCGCCGTCCCGGCCGCGCGATGCGGCGCGCTGGCTACGGGCCGCCGCCGACCTCACCGACGATCCGCTGCTGCGCGCCTCGTCCCTGGCCCGGCACGCGGCCACCGCCTACCGGGCCGGAGACGCCCGGGAGGCCGCCGACGCGGCCAGGGCGGTGCTGCGCACGCACGGCGCCGACCTCAGCCCCGCCGCCCGCCAGGAACTCACCGTCGTACGGCTGATGGCGCTGGCCGCGGCCGGCGACATGGCGGCGCTCGGCGTTCAGCACGGGCCCGCAGCGCGCGCCACCGAGGGCCCGTCCGCCATCGCCGGGCCGCTGACCCTGTGTCTGCTCGGCCACTGGGCGCAGGCGCTGGACCTGATTGCGGCCACCGGGCTCGACACCCGCCCCGACCCGGTCACCCGGCACTTCGGGGTCCTGCTGCGGGACGCGGCACGGCTGATGGTCGGCATGCCGGCCGGTCTGTACGCGGCCGTCGACGCTCCCGCCGACCCCTCGCTCCCGCCGCACCTCGCCTTCGAGTTGACCCTGCTCCAGTGCGATGGGCTGCTGGCCCTCGGCAGTGTGCGGCAGGCCGTCGCGCTGCTTGAGCGGCGCGGCCACGACACCGCGCGGCTGCCGGCGGAGACCCGGTTCCTGTGGCAGTTCCTGACCGGCTCCTGGGACGAGGCGCTGGCCACCGCGCGGACGGTGATGGTCAGCCGGCGGGCGACGGCCAGGCCGCCGGTGAGCGTACTGGTGCACGCCCACACCTCCACGATGCTGCTCGCGCACGGCCGGCCGTCGCGCGCGCGGACCGTGCTCGACCAGGCACGTGCCCAGCCGATCGCGGCGGCCTACCTGCTCGATGCGCAGGAGGCGGCCATCGCGCTGTTTCTCGGCGAACCGGCGCTCGCCGAGGAGGCCGTACGCCGCGGGCTCGGCGAGGCCCGCGAGCGCGGCCACGTCTTCGGCACCGAGTTACTGTGGACGGCGCTGGCCGCACTCCAGGGTGACGGCGACCGGCCGGAGCGCGTCCTGCTGTGCCTGCGCGAGGTGGACCGGGTCGCCCGGGCCATGGCCAGCGACCGCAGCCGACTGCGCTATCTGCGCGCCTGCCTCGGCGCGCTCACCCGACACCCCGAACTCGCCGCCGACCTGCCCGACGGGCCCGCGCTCGCCGATGAGGCACTCACCCTGGCCCGCACCGACGACCAACCCTTCGAGCTGGCCCGCACCCTGTTGGCCGTGGCCAGCAGCGGCGGCCGGGTCGGGCCGGAGGCCGAGTCGCTGCTGCGGGAGGCGTACGAGGTGTTCGGGCAGCTCGGCGCGCTGGTGTGGCGGTACCGTACGCGCACCGCGCTGCGCGACGCCGGGCTGCCGGTGCCGGGCCGGCGCACCGTGACCGAGGAGAACGAGCGGCTGCTGGCCACCCTGGTCACCGAGGGCCTGGCCAACCGCCAGATCGCCCGCGCGCTCGCGGTCAGCGAAGGCAGCGTCGCCAGCCGCCTCAACCGCCTCTTCCACCGCACGGGGCTACGCTCCCGGGTGGAGCTCGCTACGTTGATGTTGACCACGAACGAGCGGTGAGGGGCCGGGAGTTGGTCCGGCGGTGGGCCGGGGAGGCCGGGAGGCGCGGTGCGCCGACCCGGCGGAGGGGACCGGGAGCGGTGCGCCGGCCCAGCGACCGCGGCGCGTCTGCCCAGCGGGAGGCAAGGCCCTACGGCGCCAACCCAGCGGCGGCACGTCAGCCCAGCGAGGGGCAGGGCCCTACGGCGCGCCAACCCGCCCGCGGCGGCAAGCTGCGCCCCGCCTCACCGCAGCCGCGGCAAGGCGCGCAGCCACTCCACCAGCAACCGGTTGACCTCCGCGGGGCGCTCCTGCTGCACCCAGTGGCCGCAGCCATCGATGAGGTGCTGGGAGACCAACCCGGGCAGGGTGTGGTCGAACGCCGCGATCGCATCGGCCATCCAGTGCGTGGTGGCGTCCAGCGCGCCGCCGACGAACAGCGAGGGTTGGCCGATCGGGGCCCCCTCCCAGGTCGCGAGGTCGGCCCAGTCGAGGTCGACGGCCCGGTAGCGCCCGAGCGCCCCGGCCATCCCGGTGCGCTCGAACTCGCCTGCGTAGACGTCGAGTTCTGCCTCGCCCAGCCAGTGCGGGGTGCGCTGCGGTGGGAAGCGGTCGCGCAACCGGCCGCCGGGTGTGCGGAAGTACGGGCTCGGTTCGTCGGGCCCCGGCATGGTGTCGCCCGACAGGCTCGCGTACCAGCCGGCCAGCCAGCCGCGCACGTCGGGCTCGATCTCGGCCTCGGCGCGGCCCGGCTCCTGGAAGTAGCTGACGTAGAACTCCTCGTCCCCGCCGAGCGCGGCGAAGGCGTCGGTGGGCCGCGGGCCGCCGGGTGGCGCGTAGGGCACGCTCACCATGGCGACGGCCGAGAACACGTCGGGCCGCAGCAGCGCCGCGTGCGCCGCGATGTTCGCGCCCCAGTCATGGCCGACGATCACCGCACGCTCGGCGCCGAGCCCGCGCACCACGGCGACCTCGTCGGCCACCAGGTCGAGCATCCGGTACGCGGCGGCCCCGGCCGGCTTCGCGGAGCGACCGTAGCCGCGCACGTCCACGGCGGCGGCCCGGAACCCGGCGGCGGCCAGCGCGGGGAGCTGATGGCGCCAGGAGTACCAACCCTCGGGAAACCCGTGCACCAGCACCACCAGCGGCCCGCTGCCGCACTCCACGACGTGCGTACGGCCGGCGGGCGACGCCACCATCCGGTGGGTGAACGACCGCGTCGGGTCCGGGTGTGCCATGGCTTCCTCCAGGGTGGGTGTGTCGCGTGGGGGTTGGCCTGCGTGGGGCTGAGTGGGTGACTCGATCATCGAATGGCCCGGCACCCCGCCGCCAGCAGCTTTGCCGATCCGGCAAATCCCCCGCGCCACTACCCACACCCACACCCCGCGCCACCGCCCACACCCACTCCACACCCACACGCCACCACCCACACCCACACCCACCCCGCATTGCCACCCACACCCACCCCGCGTGACGGGTCTCGCACGCCGCGCCACTGGACGGCCGGCGCGGACGGGGTACAGTGACCGGGTCCTGTTGTCTCCGATAGAGGTGGACGTTGCGCATCTGAGGTTCGCGACATCGCGCGGTACGGCCGAGCCGTACTCCCGTCACGTTCAGGCCGGCCCTTTCGCCGCCCGTGACCCGCGCCTGCGACCTCGGTGCCCGGACCGTCCCGACCTCTCGGACGGCCGCGCTCCCCCTTCGGCTTAAGGCCCGTCGCCGCGTGGTGCTCGCATACGAAGCCCCCATCCCTGCGCTTGCGACTGCGAGATTCACCATGGCCCACGCTTCCCCTTCGCCCGCCGCCGTGACCTGCTCGGCGCTCTCCTTCCGCTGGCCGGACGGAACCACCGTCTTCGACGACCTGTCGTTCACCGTCGGCCGTGGGCGCACCGGCCTCGTCGGCAACAACGGCACCGGCAAGTCCACCCTGCTGCGGCTGCTGGCCGGCGCGCTGCGCCCGGCAGCCGGCTCGGTCGCCCTCCGCGGCAGCCTCGCCTACCTGCCGCAGAACATCACCCTCAACACCGACCTCCGCGTGGACCAGGCACTCGGCATCGCCGAGCGGCGGGCCGCGCTGCGCGCCATCGAGTCGGGCGACGCGAGCGAGGTCCACTTCGAGACGATCGGCGACGACTGGGACGTGGAGGAACGGGCCGTGGCGACGCTCGCCACGCTCGGGCTCGACGGCATCGAGCTCGACCGTACGGTGGGCCAGTTGTCGGGCGGCGAGACCGTGCTGCTGCGGCTGGCCGCGCTGCTCCTGGAGCGCCCCGACATCCTGCTGCTCGACGAGCCGACCAACAACCTCGACCTGTTCGCCCGCCGCCGGCTCTATGAAGCGGTCGACTCCTGGCGTTCCGGCGTACTGATCATCGTCAGCCACGACCGCGACCTGCTGGAGCGGGTGGACCGGATCGCCGAGCTGCGGTCCGGCTCGGTGACCTGGTACGGCGGCGCCTGGTCCGACTATCAGCAGGCGCTGGCCACCCAACAGGAGTCGGCCGAGCGGATGTTGCGCGCAGCGGAGGCCGATGTGCGCAAGCAGAAGCGGGAGTTGGAGGAGGCGCAGATCAAGGTGGCCCGCCGGGAGCGGCACAGCAAGAAGATGGACGCGCAGCGGCGGGCGCCCAGGATCGTGGCCGGTGAGCGCAAGCGGTCCGCGCAGGAGTCCGCCGACAAGCTGCGCGGCGTCCAGGAGGCACGACTCGAAGAGGCCCGCGAGCGGCGCGAGGAGGCCGCCGACGCACTGCGCAACGATGCCGAGATCCGGGTCAGCCTGCCGCACACGGCGGTGCCGACCGGCCGTACCGTCCTCACCCTGCACGCGCTGCGGCCCGCGTACGGCCGGCTGCGCGCGGGCGAGTTGTACGTGCACGGGCCGGAGCGGATCGCCCTGGTGGGGCGGAACGGCGCGGGCAAGACGACGCTGCTGCGCACCCTCGCCGGCGAGCTCGCACCGGCCGAGGGTGAGGCGACGGCGTCCGTACCGCTGCGCTTCCTGCCGCAGCGGCTCGACGTGCTGGACGAGGAGCTCAGCATCGCCGAGAACGTGGCCAGGATGGCGCCCGGCGTCACCGACAACCACATCCGTTCGCAGCTCGCCCGCTTCCTGTTCCGGGGGGCGCGGGCGGCACAGCCGGCCGGCACCCTGTCGGGCGGGGAGCGGTTCCGGGCCGCGCTCGCCGCCACCATGTTGGCCGCGCCCGCGCCCCAGTTGCTGATGCTGGACGAACCGACCAACAATCTCGATCTGGCCAGCGTCCGCCATCTGACCAGCGCGCTCGACTCCTTCCAGGGCGCACTCCTGGTCGCCAGCCACGACCTCGCCTTCCTGGCCGCGATCGGCATCACGCGCTGGCTCTTCGTCTCCGACACGTTGCAGGAGACCTCCGCCGACGAGGTGCGCAACCTGCTGGAGTCCGCACAGGAACCGGCGGCGGCCGAGGCGGCACCCAGGCCAGGCGCCGATCGGGAGGCGTCGGCGTCGTAGGGGCCGGGGCGTCGGCGTCGTAAGGGGCCGGGGGCGTCGGCGTCGTAAGGGGCCGGGAGGCGCTGGCGTCGTGAGGGAGCGGTACGCGCCGGGTGGTGCTGACGGCGCCGGGCGCCCGGCCCTGGTTGACTGGTGCCGCACGTGCCGTCGCGGGGGGGGCGCCCCCCGCCCCCCCCCCCCCCCCGGGCCGGGGGCGCCCGCCCCCCCCCCCCCCCCCCGCCCCCCCCGGGGGCCCGCCCGGGGCCCGCCCCCCCGGGGGGGGGGCCCGCCGGACCGCCAGCCAGGCCGTCTGCCCGCCTGCCGGGCTCCATCGGCCGGTGGGCGCGGCGGGCCGCGGACCCTTAGGACGAGGAGACCAGCCCATGCCCGATGTACCGCACGCCGCCGACCTCACCGTGCCCGACAGTGCGCTGGCCAAGGAGGCCACCACACTGGTGCGGGACGCCACCGACGACCTGATCTTCCACCACTCGCGCCGCGTCTACCTCTTCGGCAGCCTGCTGGGGCGCGCCCGCGGCCTGGAGTGCGACCAGGAGTTGCTGTACATCGGCGCCATGTTCCACGACCTGGGCCTGAACGAGGAGTTCCGCACCAGCGGGCGGCGGTTCGAGGTGGACGGGGCGGAGGAGGCCGCCGCGTTCCTGCGCGCGCACCAGGTGCCCGAGGACGCGGTGCGCCGGGTGTGGACGGCGATCGCCCTGCACACCACGCCCGGTGTGCCGGAGTTCATGGAGCCGGAGGTGGCGCTGGTCACCGCGGGGGTGGAGTACGACGTGCTCGGCATCGACTACGACCGGATCAGCCCCGATGACCGGGCCGCGATCGTCGCCCTGCACCCGCGGCCCGACTTCAAGCGGCGCATCCTGGCGGCGTTCACCGAGGGCATCGCGCCCAAGCCGGAGACCACGTTCGGCAATGTGAAGGCCGATGTGCTGGCCCACTTCGTACCCGGCTTCCAGCGCGGCGACTTCGTGACCGTCATCCGCGAATCGGCCTGGCCCGAGTGACGCCGGGCGGGCGGGTGGGCTGAGCAGGCCCTGGCCCGTACGCGCCCGCGGGGGGGGGGGGGGCCCCCCCCCCCCGGGGATCGTGGTCAGGGAGACCGGGCCCACGGTCGACTCTCCCGGCTCGTTCCGGGGAGCCACCACGCATCCGGGCGTCCCACCCCACACCCCCGTTAGGCAGTCTCATGTCACTCAAGGAAATCGTCCCCGGCCGTCTCGGCTTCGGCACCGCCCCGCTCGGCAACATGTTCCGCGCGATCCCCGACGAGGACGCCCGCGCCACCGTCGAGGCCGCCTGGGAGCAGGGCATCCGGTATTACGACACCGCCCCCTTCTATGGCGCGGGTCTCTCCGAGGAGCGGCTCGGGCAGGTGCTCTCGGGCAAGCCCCGCGACGCGTACGTGCTGTCCAGCAAGGTCGGCCGCATCGTCCTCGACGAGTTGGAGACCGACGTCCCCGACTTCGGCGAGAAGGGCGGCCTGTTCGAGCACGGCAACCCGAACAAGGTCCTCCACGACTGGTCCGCCGACGCCACCGAGCGCTCCATCGAGGGCAGCCTCAAGCGCCTCGGCACCGACCGGCTGGACATCGTCTGGGTCCACGACATCGCCCAGGACTTCCACGGCGACGCGTGGTTGCAGAAGTTCGAGGAGGCCCGCACCGGCGCGTTCCGGGTGCTCTCCAGGCTGCGCGACGAGGGCGTCATCAAGGCATGGGGCCTCGGTGTCAACAAGACCGAGCCGATCGAGCTGACGCTGGGTCTCGACGAGCCGCAGCCCGACGGCTTCCTGCTCGCCGGCCGCTACACCCTCCTCGACCACGAGCACGCCCTCCAGCGTCTGCTGCCCATGGCACAGGAGCACGGCGTGGGCATGATCGTCGGCGGCCCCTACAGCTCCGGTGTCCTCGCCGGCGGCGCCCACTTCGAGTACCAGCAGGCCCCGCCGGAGATCGTGGAGCGGGTCAGCAAGATCAAGGCCCTGGCCGAGAAGCACGGCGTGTCCATCAAGGCCGCCGCCCTCCAGTTCTCCCTGGCCCACCCGGTGTCCGTCGCCGCGGTGCCCGGCGCCACCCGCCCCAGCCGCATAGCCGAGGACGTGGCCGCGCTCAACGAGGCCGTCCCGGCCGAGTTCTGGCACGACCTGCGCGCCGCTCACCTGATCAGCCCCGCCGCCCCGCTGCCGGCCGGTGCCTGACCCCATCCCGTAGGGCGGCCCTGCGCGTCCGCCGGGTACGGGCCGCCGTCCGGCCCCGCGTCCTCGCCCGGGTATGTGCCCTCGCCCGGGTGTGGGGCGCCACCCGGGGAGCGGCCCCACTCGGCCAGATCCGGATAGCGCCCCACCCGACCGGCGCCCCACCCGCGCAGGTCCGCCCAGCCCGCGCCGCAGGTCCGCCACCCTCCGCGCGGCCCGCCCCGCCTGCCGGCGCGGGCTGTCCCGACCCCACCCAACCCGGTACGTGCCACCGCGCACTGCCCCGTACCACCCCGCACAGCAAGGAGAAGCGATCATGGCTTCCACGTCCGTCTCCCGTACCGTCCCCGCCACGCCCGACAAGGTGTGGAGCCTGATCGGCGGCTTCGACGCCCTGCCCGACTGGCTGCCCTACATCCCCGAGAGCACCGCGCTCGAAGGCGGCCGGGTGCGCCGGCTGAAGAACCCCGAGGGCGAAGTGATCATCGAGCGCCTGGTGTCCTTCAACGAGGCCGAGCGCCACTACAGCTACGCCATCCTCCAGGCGCCCTTCCCCGTCACCGGTTACGTCTCCACCCTGCGGGTGCACGCGGTCCCCGGCCGGGACGACGTCGCCGAGGTCCAGTGGTCCGGCCGGTTCCACCCCGACAACGCCACCGAGCAGGAGGTGATCGACCTCTTCACGGGCATCTACGCCGAAGGACTCGACGCCCTGCACACCACGCTCTCCTCCTGACGCCGGCCGCGCTGCGGCAGCCCGGACGCGCCCCCCACGGGCCCGGGCTGCCGGGGGAGAGGGGCACGCGTTGCGGAGGGTGGTGGGGCGTCGGATCGTGAACGTATGACGATCAGTGACAGGCCGTCGTACGTCGCGGCGCTGCCGTGAGCCGCGCCTCGTTGGAGACGCTGCGGCGCAGCGTCTCGCCCCTGGAACTCTTCTTCGACCTGGTCTTCGTCTTCGCGTTCGGCCAACTCGCGGAGCACCTGCACGCCGAGCTGACCTGGCGTGGCGCGGGCGAGACCGCGGTGATGCTCGTCGCCGTCCTCAGCCTGTGGGCGCTGACCAGCTTCGACGCGACGTTCCTGGACGTGCTGCGGCCCATGACCCGGTGGCTGGTCCTGGTCGTGATGGGCCTGGGGCTGTTCATGAACGCCCAGATCCCGCACGCCTTCGCGGACCGGCCGTGGGCCTTCGCGCTTCCGCTGGTCGTCATCCTGCTCCTGGTCGACGTCACCGCCGCGGTGGCCGCCCCGACACCCGTACTGCGCCACCACTACCGCAGGGTGACGGCGTGGGCGGCGGGCTCCGTGCCGCTCTGGCTGATCGGCGCGGCCGTGCACGAAGGGCCACGGTTGGCCTGGTGGGCGGTGGCCGCGGCCGTCGACATGATCGGGGTCTGGTTGGCCCACCCGCTGCCCCGTGACCGGCTCTCCTCCCGGGGCCTGGAGTTCGACGCCGAGCACATGGTGGAACGCATCCGCCTGTTCATCATCATCCAACTCGGCGAGACCGTCCTGACCATCGGCGGCGCCATCTCCCACGCGCCCGTCGAGGTGGGCACGGTGACGGCCGGGATGGGCGTGTTCGTGGCGCTGGTGTGCCTGTGTTCCAGCTACTTCCACGGTGGTGAGGACATCCTGGCCCGGCACGTCGCCACCGCCGTGGACAAGTTGCGGCCGGTGCGACACGCCGTCAGCGGCCAGTACACCACCCTCGCCGGCCTGGTCGCCCTCGCCGTCGGCGCCGAACTCACCATCAGTCACCCCACCGGCGACGGCAGCACCACCCTCGGACTGCTGCTCTTCGGTGGGCCGACCCTGTACGTCATCACCCAGGCGTGGTGGTACTACGCCTCCACCCGGCAAGCCTGGCGCGCCCGCCTCCTCGCCTGCCTCGCCTTCACCGTCGCCGGCTTCGCCGCCACCCGGCTGCCCCCGCTGGCGTCCCTCCTGATCCTGGACGCCCTGCTCATCACCCTCGTCCTCGTTCTCCGCCGGGTGCACCACCGGGTGCTCACCACGATGCCCGGCGGCACGCCCGTATGACCGACACACCCGTCCGACCCGTACCGCCTACTGGGTTAAGCCCCCTCTGACCTGCGATTCTGCACGCACCGACACCCCCGTACGAGACTCCGTGCGACACCCCCGTACGACCAGGGCCCCCGCCTGGATCGACGCCTCACCCCACAACCGGGCGCCCCACACCGGCCACCCACACGCCACCAGCCGCCCCACACAACTAGCCCCCACCGCGAGCCGGTCACACGGGCAAAGGTCACACGGGCAAAGGTCGCGCGCCCGCCCCCTGGTGCTCCGGATGTTCCGGAGCTTCGAACTCCGTTCCGTCGAAGGGTGGGTACTGCTCCTGGCCCGAGCGTTCCGCCGCGTCGATGTACGTGGCCAGGGCGTCGCGGGAGCGGGCCAAGGTGGTCAGTTGGCCGTCGATGCGGTCCAGGCGGGAGCGCATCGCGGCCAGGAGTTCGGGGCAGCCGGCGATTTCCGGGGCCTCGCCGGTCACACAGGGCAGCAGGTAGGCGATGTCCTCCGAGGAGAGGCCGGCCGCCAGCAGGTGGCGGATCTGTTTGACGCGGAGTACGGCGCCCTCGTCGTAGGTGCGGTAGCCGTTCGTGCCGCGCTCGGCCTCCAGCAGGCCCTGGGCCTCGTAATAGCGCAGTTGGTGGGCGTTGACGCCCGTCCTGCGGCTCAGTTCCCCGATGCGCACCGGCTCCCCCTCGACCCTCGTACCGATCCGGGCTTGACCTTCAGACCGGTCTCAACGTTGACGATTCCTGCCATGAGCAACAGCAACCCGACCGATACTGTTTCCTCCTCTGCTCCCTCCGCCGCTCCCTCTTCCGCTTCTCCCTCCGCCGCTCCCTCTTCCGCTGCCGACCCAGCCCCTTCCGCCGCGGCCTCCGTCTCCGTCGTCGGGCTCGGGCTGATGGGGCGGGCGCTGGCCGATGCGTTCCTGGCGGCCGGACACCGTACGACCGTGTGGAACCGGACGGCTGCGAAGGCCGAACCGCTGGTCGCCGCCGGCGCCGAACTCGCGCCCAGCGTGGACGCCGCGCTCCGGGCGAGTGCCGTGACGATCCTCTGCCTCACCGACTACCAGGCCGTACGGGACCTGCTCGCGGCGCATGAGGGCGCGCTCGACGGAACCACGATCATCAACCTGACCTCGGGCGATTCGGCCCAGGCCCGCGAGGCCGCGCAGTGGGCCGGCGAGCGCGGCGTCCGCTACCTGGACGGCGCGATCATGGCCGTCCCGCCGGTGATCGGCACCGCCGACGCGATCATTCTGCTCAGCGGGGAGCAGGCCGAGTTCAGCGCGTACGAGCCGACCCTGAAGGCGCTCGGCACCCTCAACCACCTCGGCGCCGACCACGGGCTCGCCGCGCTGTACGACGTGGCCGGGCTGACCATGATGTGGAGCATCCTCAACGCCTGGCTCCAGGGCACGGCCCTGCTGCGGACGGCAGGCGTGGACGCGGCGACGTACGCGCCGTTCGCGGTGGAGATGGCCACCGGGGTGGCCGGTTGGCTGCCCGGCTACGCCGAACAGGTCGACCGCGGCGCCTTCCCGGCCGAGGTGTCTGCCCTGGAGACCGACGCCCGGGCGATGGCGCACCTCATCGAGGAGAGCGAACGGCTCGGCGTCAATGCCGAACTGCCCAAGCTGTTCAAGACGTTGGCTGACCGGGCGATCGCCGCGGGCCACGGCGGGGAGCAGTACCCGGTCCTCATCGAGGAGTTCAGCAAGCCCGGACCGAGTGGGGGCGTGGCCGGTAGCGGTAGCTGAGTGAGCTGTGGTGTTGGTGTGACGGGGGCTGGTACGGGGTGGTGCCGTGCGGGTGTCGGTTGTGGACGGGCCCTGAGGTGGCGGGAGGGCCCGCCCGGCCATCGGGGCCAGCCACCGGCATCAGCCGTCGGGACCAGCCACCGGCACCAGCCACCGGGACCGGCGACCGGGGTGCCCCGGGCCGGACCCGGCCGTAGGGCGGGCGGGCCATCGGTGAGCCGCGGGGGAGCGGACCGAATGTGGGGCGCGCCCCGCCCGAGCACGGGGCGCGCACCTACCAGGCACGGGGCGCGCCGCTACCTCGGGGCGCGCCCGGCGCCGCGGCTCCCGGCCGGCTCCCGGCGCCCCTCACCCGGCCAGCCCCCGGCGCCCGGCCACCCCCACACAAAAAGAGAAACCCCTCACCGCGGCGCCAGCGCCTCCCACCGCACCGTCAGTTCGCCCTGACGCCAGCGCGCCGGGCCGTCCGTCAGGGGCCAGTCGGTGGCCAGCAGACGGGCCGAGCGAATCCAGCGCTGGCGCGCGCCGAGTGCGCCGTACGGGGCCGACGCCGCCCACGCGCGGTCGAAGTCGCTCAGGAAGGCGTGCACCGCCTCGCCCGGTACGTTGCGGTGGATCAGCGCCTTCGGTAGGCGTTCGGCCAGGTCAGAGGGGCGATCCAGGGAGCCGAGCCGGGTGGCGAAGGTGACCGTGCGCGGCCCTGCGGGCCCCAGCGCCACCCACACGTGGCGCCGCCCGATCTCGTCGCAGGTGCCCTCCACCAGCAACCCGCCGGGCGCGAGCCGGGCGCACAGCCGCTCCCAGACGGCCGCGACCTCGGCCTCCTCGTACTGCCGCAACACGTTCGCCGCCCTGATCAGGACCGGTGCCCGCGCACCGGGGCCGGGCAGCGGCACCTCGAAGCCGCCGTGCGCGAAGTGCAGCCCGGGCCGCTCGTACGCCCGGCCCCTGGCGACCCGTTCCGGGTCGATCTCGACGCCGACCACCTCGGCGTCGGCGCGTACCGTACGCAGCCGGCCGAGTAGTTCGACGGCGGTCCACGGCGCCGCCCCGTACCCGAGGTCCACCGCCACCGGATCGTCCGAGCGGCGCAGCTCGCGACCGAGCGCGGCCACGATCCAGCGGTCCATGCGGCGCAGCCGGTTGGGGTTGGTGGTGCCGCGGGTGACCGTCCCCAGCGGGCGGGACGGGGTGCGCGACGACATGGGACGAGCCTAACGCCCCCGCCGGGCCCTGCTCCGGGGCCGCCTCGGTCCCACCCCGGCGGCCACCTCGGTCCCACCCTGACTGCGCCTCGGGCTCACCCCGGCCGCGCCCGGCGCCCCGCTGCGACACCCGGGCACACCCGAAGCCACCTCGGTTCTGCTCGGCCCCTCACATCCGCGATGCCCGGCCACCCCCTGGTCACCCGACCCCACCCGGGTCAGCCAGCACCCACCCAGACCACCCAGGCTCCTGGGCCCACCAGGGTTCCCCGACCCCACCCAGGCCCCGGGCCCCCAGCCACGGCCAGCCGCATCCAGGCCACCCCGCGACACCCCGCGGCACCCAGCCGCACCCAGAAACCCCGGCCACACCCCACCACCCCGCACTCACCCGAGACACCCACCCCACCCCCTCCCACCAGCACCAACTCCTCCCCACTGGCCGGTCCCGGGCGGCGCGGGGCCGGGGCGCTCGGCGGGGTCCGCCCCCCACCCCCATAACAACTTGGCAAAATGGAAATGGGAACCACACATTCCGCTGTTGCACTCCTGCGGAGGCAACCCACGCCGTCTAAGGAGGCCACGCGCGGTGAGTCAGTACGCACCCCGGCAAGGCTCCCGGTCGTCCCTTCCGGGCCCGCGCGGCGGCCTGCTCGCCCGGGCGGCGCGCCGCCCACGGGCGTTCGGGCGCGCCCTGCCGCGCCGAGTCGCGATGCTCAGCGTCCACACTTCGCCGCTGCACCAGCCGGGCACCGGAGACGCCGGCGGCATGAACGTCTACATCGTGGAACTGGCCAAGCGGCTCGCAGCGATCGACATCGAGGTCGAGATCTTCACCCGGGCCACCACCGGCGCGCTCCCGCCCGCCGTGGAACTGGCCCCCGGCGTCCTCGTCCGACACGTGGACGCCGGGCCGTACGAGGGCCTGGCCAAGGAGGACCTGCCCGCCCAGCTCTGCGCCTTCACGCACGGCGTGATGCAGGCGTGGGCCGGCCACCGCCCGGGCCACTACGACCTCGTCCACTCCCACTACTGGCTCTCCGGCCACGTCGGCTGGCTCGCCGCCGAACGCTGGGGCACCCCGCTCGTGCACGCCATGCACACCATGGCCAAGGTCAAAAACGCCGCGCTGGCCGTGGGCGACACGCCCGAGCCGGCCGCCCGGGTGATCGGCGAGACGCAGATCGTACGGGCCGCCGACCGGCTCATAGCCAACACCGACGAGGAGGCCGGCGAACTCATCCGGCACTACGAGTCGGACCCCGCCAAGGTCGCCGTCGTCCACCCGGGCGTCAACCTGGACCGCTTCCGCCCGGCCCCGCCGCAGGACCTGTCGTACGCCACGAATGCCCAGGTCACGCCGTACGGGACGGCACACGGCGCAACGCGCGACACGGGGCACGGCGCACCGCGCGACACGCGGCACGAAGCGCCGCGCGATACGAAGTCGGGCCCCACCACCTCGGGCCCCACCGACACCCCCACGGGCCGTACCACCACGGGCCGTACCCCCACGGGCCGCGACCGCACGGCCCACGACCACCCACTCCACGAGGGCCCGACCCACCCCACCCCACCCCACTTCGACCCGGCGGTCATCGCCGCGAGCCGGGCCGCGGCCAGGGAGCGGCTCGGGCTGCCGCAGCACGCGCTGGTGCCGCTGTTCGCCGGCCGCATCCAGCCGCTGAAGGCGCCCGACATCGTGTTGCGGGCGGTGGCCCACCTGCTCACCGAGCACCCCTCGCTCCGCGACCGCGTCGTGCTGCCGATCGTCGGCGGGCCCAGCGGCAGCGGCCTCGCCAAGCCGGAGGGGCTGCACAAGCTCGCCGCGCAACTGGGCATCGCGGACCTGGTGCGGTTCCGGCCGCCGGTCGGTCAGGAGCAGCTCGCGGACTGGTACCGGGCGGCATCGGTGCTGGTCATGCCCTCGTACAGCGAATCGTTCGGCCTGGTGGCGATCGAGGCGCAGGCGTGCGGCACGCCGGTGGTCGCGGCGGCCGTCGGCGGCCTGCCGGTCGCCGTGCGGGACGGCGTGAGCGGCTTCCTGATCGACGGCCACGACCCGGCGCACTACGCACGGGCGCTGCGCCGCTTCGCGTTCGACCCCACGCTGGCGACCCGGATGGGCGTCGACGCCGCGCGCCACGCGCACTCCTTCGGCTGGGACCGGGCCGCGGCGGCCACCGCCGACGTGTACGGCGCGGCCCTGCACGAGCGGCGCGGTCGCCTACGATCTACGCATGGGTAACCACGGGGAAGCCGGCCCGCCGGGCGACGCGGAAGCGGTCATCGAGCACACGCTGCGGGAGGCGGAGCTGACGTGGGAACGGGCGGCCGACGGCGCGTACGTCGTCAGCCTGCCCGGCACCCGCAAGCTCTCCACCACCTGCTCGCTGCGGGTCGGCAAGCACGCGCTGTCGATCAACGCCTTCGTCATCAGACACCCCGACGAGAACGCCGCCGCCGTGCACCGCTGGCTCCTGGAACGCAACACGCGGCTGTACGGGGTGGGCTACGCCATCGACCCGCTCGGCGACATCTACCTGGTCGGCCGGCTGCCGCTGGCCGCGGTCACCCCCGACGCGCTGGACCGCCTGCTCGGCACGGTCCTGGAGAACGCCGACGGCAGCTTCAACACCCTGCTGGAACTCGGCTTCGCCTCAGCCATCCGCAAGGAGTACGCCTGGCGCACCTCCCGCGGCGAATCCACCCGCAACCTGGCCGCCTTCACCCACCTCACCGGCGAACAACAACCAGGCCACCGCACCTCCGCCGGCCGCACACCGCCGGAACCCCACGCACCCGAACAGGGTTAGCCCGACGCGTGTCCCCCCGCCGCCGCGGGTGCGGGTGCGGGTGGGGCGGTGAAGTGCCTTTCCCTGTTCGGGAGTTGGCGTACGGAAGTGGCGTACGGGAGTGGCGTGCGGCGCGCCGGTGTGCGTCGGGCGCCGGCACCCGCCAGGCGCGGACGCACGGCGGGTGTGCGTACGGCGTCTGCGTACGGATTGCCGACAGGGGTTACCGCACACAGGCCGCTCGTGCGCGGTACACGTACAGGGGCTCGTACGGGTTACGCCGACGGGTTGCTCGTACGAGCCGTGCACACGGACGCGCGGCGGACCAGCCCTGCCGGCGAGCCAGCCATCCCGGGCGAAGCCCGCGGCACGCGCGAACCCCGCGGACTGGAACTCCACGGACCGGAACCCCACGCCCCGGGGAGCGCCCGATTCCCCGCCGCGGGGGACAAGCCCCGTTCACCCGGCATGCAGGGTTCCGCCGGGGCGCGTGCCTACGGTCGCCACCGATGCGCGGCGGCTCGCGGCGCGCGAAGGGGGGCCGGCATGCTGTCCACGGTGTTCCGCAGCGATGACCTTCCGGTCGAGCAACGCTTCGACACCTGGCGGGAGTTGAGCAGCAAGGCGGTGCTCAGGACGTTGATCGACAGCGACCGCGCCACGGACTTCCGGGCCACGCTGCGCACCGCCGGCCTCGGCCCCGTACAGGTGTCGGCCATGACGTACCAGAGCATGCGCTCACGGCGTACGCCCCGCCTCGTGAGGGCCGCGGACCCGGAGCTCTACCAACTCGCCCTGACCCGCGGCGGCCGGCAGTCGATGACCTGGCGCGACCATCAACTGATCCTTGGTGACGGTGAGTTGTTCTTCTACGACACCTCCGTGCCGTTCACCGCCGAGATCCGCGCCGGTCAGGCGGCGGCGTCGTCGGTGATGGTGCAGGTGCCCCGGGAACTGCTGCCCATGGGCCGGGACCAGGTGGCCGACCTGCTCGGCACCCGGGTGCCGGCGAGTGACCCGATCGGCCTGCTGCTGCGGCAGTTCATCGACGCCATCGCCCACCCCGCACCGGCCGGCGCCGCCCCGTACACCGCAGCCGACGCCGGGCGGCTCGGCCTCGTCCTGGCCGACCTGCTGACGGCGCTGCTCGGCCGGCAGCGCGAACTGGCCGGCGCACCGCTGGGCCGGATCAACAAGGACACCCAACTCGCGTGCGTACAGGCGTACATCGAGCGCCGCCTCGGTGACCTCGACCTGACGCCGGTGGCCGTCGCCGAGGCCCACCACATCTCGCTCCGCTCGCTGCACCGGCTCTTCGAGGAGCAGGGCACGGGCGTCGCCGGCTGGATACGCGCCCGCCGCCTGGAGCGCTGCCACCACGATCTGACGGACCCGGCCCTGGCGGGCCGCCCCATCCACACCATCGCCGCCCGCTGGGGCTTCCCCCGCCCGGCCGACTTCAGCCGCGCCTTCCGATCCGCGTACGGGCTCACACCCGGCGCGTACCGAAGGCTGGCAACCACCACCGCCACCGCCACCGACGAGCCGCCGGAGAACCCGCCGCGGAGGGAGCGCTGAGCTCGGCCTCGGACGGGGGGCTGAACGGGGGACCGGGTGCGGCGCTGAGCGTGGCGCCCTGTGCGTACGGCCCGGCACGCGTTGCGCAGCCACCGGGGCGGCCCGGCCGCGACACTCGGTGACGCCGCGGCAGGCACTCTCCTCACTCGACACCCAGGGGGTTGCACGATGAACAGGGCACGGATCGCCACCACGGTGGCGGCGCTCAGCCTGACGGTGGGCTCGCTCGCCGCCGCAGCGCCGTCGACGTCCGCCGCATCGCCCAGTACCGACCGCGCCGAGGTGTCCATCACCTCCGTCCGCGGCACGGTGCACGGCGGGCACTCGATCTGGAAGAAGGTGAACCCCTTCCGGGACAAGATCGGCATCACCTTCGAGAACGACACGGTCCTGGCGACCTGCAAGCGCTGGGCCGCGGACAGCAAGTGGTGGTACTGGGTCCGTTTCGACAGCGACGGCACCACGGGCTACATCTCGTACGACGCGACCAACATCCGCCACTCGCACCTGCCCAAGTGCAGTTGACGCCCACGGCCAACGCTCCGGCCGTGCGGTCGGCCGACCTAGTCGTCGACCGACCGCACGGTTAGCCGAGGCCACATCGGGCCTGGTGGACGGGCCCGCGGGCCCGTCC
>NZ_JBEHZD010000990.1:0-1411 GCF_040240285.1 Streptomyces sp. HSW2009
GCGGCCTCCACGACGGCGACCTCCCCACGAGCACACGACGGCGACCTCCCCACGAGCAGCGGGACCGGCCGCAGCCCTGCCCGGCGGCGGGCGGCACAGCGACGGACGGCACGGCCGGCGGGTGCCGCGGCGGACTACCCGGCGGGCGGCCCAGCAGAAAACTCTGCAAGCAAGCGCGGTTGACCACCCGGCGGGCGACTCGGGGGGCGGCTCGGCGGACGACTCCGCAAGCAAGCGCGGTTGACTACCCGGCGGGCGACTCGGTGGACGCCCCGGCAGGTGACACCGCAGGCGACACCGCGATGCCGCGCAGCACCTGGTCCACGATCGTGTCCGCGTACGCGTGGCTCAGCGGCAGCGTCCGCAGGGACCAGCGGTGGAAGAGGGAGCCGACGATCATTTCGACGGCGACCCGCAGATCGGCGTCGGCGGCGATCTGGCCGGCCTGCTGGGCGGTGCGCAACCGCGCGGCCCAGGCGTCGAGCTGTGGTTCGAGGACGCGGGCGTTGAGTTCGGCGCCCAGTTCCGGGTCGTTCTGGCTCTCGGCCACCAGCGCCCTGGTGGGCAGCGCGTACTTCGGGTTGTCCATCTCGTCGACGGTGGCGCGCAGCACCGACTTGAGGTCGGCGGCGAGGTCGCCCGTGTCGGGGAGGGTGACTTCCGGGGCACCGTCACTCTGATCGAGGAAGGAGTCGAAGAGCACCGCGGCCTTCGACGGCCACCAGCGGTAGATGGTCTGCTTGCCGACCCCCGCCCGGGCGGCGATCGCCTCGATGGTGAGCTTGCCGAAGCCCACCTCGCCGACGAGTTCCAGGGCGGCGTCCAGGATGGCGCGGCGCGAGCGTTCGCTGCGGCGGCTTGAGTCGGGGGCCGTCTTACGGGCCATGTTCTCGGTCATGGCCGGCAATCTACCAATTGCGAGGCGAGACGTATCGTCTTGACAAGCCCGCGCCGCACCCCGCACACTCAAGCCGTGCGAGACGCAACGTCTCGTACGGGATTGCCGCAGCCGGCCCCGCCGGCAACGGCCACCCCGTCGACAGAGGCCCAGAGAAGCGAAACGAGACGAGGGAGACCCCCATGAGCAAGGGACGTTCCGGAAGCATGCTCGGCGTCGGCGGCACCCGCGCCAACCTCTCCCGATCCGCCCTGCGCGGCGGGCGCGGGCAGCGCGGGGCGCAGGGCGACCTCGATCCGATGGCACAGAAGCGGGCGCTGCTGCGCAAGCTCCAGGAGAAGCGCGACGCGGCCACGGACGCGTGAGCCCACCCGCGGCACGGGCCCCGACACCACCGCGGGCCCGCGCCGCCGGGGGGGGGCCCCCCCCGCCCGCGCCCCCCCCCCCCCCCCCCCGCCGCCCCCCCCCCCCCCCCCCCCCCCCCCCCCCCCCCCCCCCCCCCCCCCCCCCCCC
>NZ_JBEHZD010000991.1:0-1406 GCF_040240285.1 Streptomyces sp. HSW2009
CCCCCCCCCCCCCCCCGCGGGGGGGGGGGGGGGGGGGGGGCCGCGGGGGCCCCCCCCCCCCCCCGGCCGCCCGCCCGGGGGGGGCCCCCCCCCCGCGCCGTATCGGGCGTGCCTGTACGGTGCGGCCTCCGCGGGGGCGTACCCGTGGGCCGCGGCCTCCGCGTCGTACGGGGCGTACCCGTGGGCGCGGCCTCGGCGTCGCATCGGGCGTGCCTGCGGGTTCCGTCCTCCGCGCCGTATCAGGACCGCGCTCCGCGCACCCGTGGCCGCCCCGTCAGCGGTCCGCGCGCACGTGAACTCCGCACCCGGGGCCGCTCCGGCTGTGATCTCCGTCCGATGGCCTCCCGCCGCCCTGTTAGCCGGCGCTAACCTGCGCACATGACTGAGACTGTGCACCTTGAGGTCGCCGACGGGGTCGGCGTCATCCGCCTGGACCGCCCGCCGATGAACGCGCTGGACGTCGCGCTCCAGGACCGGCTGCGGGAGCTGGCCGACGAGGCCGCCCGCCGCGACGATGTGCGGGCCGTCGTCCTGTGGGGCGGCGAGAAGGTGTTCGCCGCCGGCGCGGACATCAAGGAAATGCAGGTCATGGACCATGCGGCGATGGTCGCGCGGGCCCGTGACCTCCAGGACGCGTTCACCGCCGTGGCCCGCATCCCCAAGCCCGTGGTGGCGGCCGTGACCGGGTACGCGCTCGGCGGCGGCTGCGAACTCGCGCTCTGTGCCGACTACCGGATCGCCGCCGACAACGCCAAGCTCGGCCAGCCCGAGATCCTGCTCGGCGTCATCCCCGGCGCCGGCGGCACCCAGCGCCTGCCCCGGCTCATCGGCCCCTCCAAGGCCAAGGACCTGATCTTCACCGGGCGCATGGTCAAGGCGGACGAGGCGCTCGCCCTGGGACTCGTGGACCGCGTCGTGCCGGCGGCCGAGGTCTACGAGCAGGCGCACGCCTGGGCGGCGCGGCTCGCCCAGGGCCCCGCGATTGCGCTGCGCGCGGCCAAGGAGGCGGTGGACGCGGGGCTGGAGGCCGACATCGACACCGGCCTCGCCATCGAACGCACTTGGTTCGCCGCGCTGTTCGCGACCGAGGACCGGGAGATCGGCATGCGCAGCTTCGTGGCGGAAGGGCCGGGCAAGGCCAAGTTCAACTGACGGGACGGGACGGGACGGGACGAGACGGGACGAGACGGGGCGGGGACGGGGCCGGGTCGGCCGCCGGGGCCGGGGCCGGCCGTGGCCCCGACCGCCCGCGGGGGGGGGGGCCCGTACGGGCCCCCCCCCCGGGCCCCCCCCCCCCCCCGGGCGTGGGGCGGGGGGGGGGGGGGGGTGCGGGAGATGCCGCCTGGGCACCCGGTGCGGTGAGCACCGCCGCGGCGATCAGTACGGGCGCTGCGACGGCGCGCAGC
>NZ_JBEHZD010000992.1:0-1404 GCF_040240285.1 Streptomyces sp. HSW2009
GGGTGGGGCGGCGCGCCCCCCCCCCCCCCCCCCGCGGGGGGCGCCGCCCCCCCCCGGGGGGGGCGCCGGGGCGGGGGCGGGGCGCCGCGCCCCCCCCCGCGGCCGGGGGCCGCGGTGGAACTTGACCGATTCCCCGTGCGTCGCCTCCGGAGCGCCACCCGCGCACGGCTGCGGCAGGGGTAGTACGTCCGGCGTACGCGGTGGCGCGGGCGCGCCGTCGGTTCACGGCCGGCCCGCGACGCCGACCTCCTCCCCCGCCGGCACCGGCCCCGGCGGGGTGCCGTCGCCGAACGGCCGGCCGCCGAGGCGCTCCCGGTGGTGCGGGGTCAACCAGTCGGCGAGGTCGGGGCCGACGGCGACGATGCGGGTGGGGTTGATGCCGGTGTGGACCTGGTAGTAGTGGCGCTTGATGTGGTCGAAGTCCACCGTGTCGCCGAACCCGGGGGTTTGGAACAGGTCGCGTGCGTAGGCCCACAGCACGGGGTCCTCGGCCAGTTTCCACCGGTTGCACTTGAAGTGGCCGTGGTAGACCACGTCGAACCTGACCAGGGTGGTGAAGAGGCGGATGTCGGCCTCGGTGAGGGTGTCCCCCATCAGATAGCGGTGGTCGGTGAGCCGTTGCGCGATCCGTTCCCAGCAGCGGAACAGGGCCAGACAGGCGCGTTCGTACTCCGCCTGCTCGGTGGCGAAGCCGGCCTTGTAGACGCCGTTGTTGAGGTCGCGCCCGATGGTGGCCATCAGTTCGTCCATCGCGTCCCGCTGGTCGGCGGGGTAGAGGTCGGGGGCGCCGGGCCGGTGCAGGGCGCGCCACTCGGTGGCCAGGTCGAGTGTGAGTTGCTGGTAGTCGTTGGTGACCAGGCGTCCGCTGGCCACGTCGACGACCGCGGGCACGCTCACGCCGCCCGGGTAGTCGCGTTCGCGGGCGTCGTACGCCTCGCTCAGGTAGCGGATGCCGAGCACCGGGTCGCGCCCGTCCGGGTCCAGCGTGAAGCGCCAGCTCCGGTCGTCCTGGATGGGGTCGACGATCGCCATCGGAAGGGCTTCTTCGAGGCCGAGCAGACGGCGGGAGATCACCGCCCTGCTGGCCCACGGGCAGGCACGGCTGGCGACCAGCCGGTAGCGGCCCGCCGCGACGGGCCAGCCGTCGGTCCCGTCGGCGGTGATGCGGTCGGTGAAGTGGCTCGCCGAACGGCGGAAGGGCTTCCTGCCGTACGCGGTGTTGCCCGGCTCGGTTTCGGTTTGGCCCATCACGCCCTCCTCGTCGGTCGGCCCGTCATCGGGCCACTGACCCGTACCGGGGCCCGGGCCGGGGCGGGGGGGGGGCGGCGGGGGGCCCCCCCCCCCCCCCCCCCGCGGGCGCCCCCCCCCGCGGTGGGCCCCCGCGGAGGGGGGGGGGGCGCCCGC
>NZ_JBEHZD010000993.1:0-1401 GCF_040240285.1 Streptomyces sp. HSW2009
AAACCCCACCTCTGCCCACACAGCGGGCCGCGGGCCCCCCCCCCCCCGCCCCCCCCCGCGGGCCCCCCGGGGCCCCCGCCCCGCTTCCGGACCGCGGCCGGGCGCCGTCAGCCACCGCGGGACTTGGTGGCTTCCTCGTACGAGCCCAGGAAGCGGAACCGGCCGTCGACCACCCGGGAGAGGTACAACCCCGCCTCCGAGACCGTTCCGCTGTCCGGCTCGAACCGGAATTCCTTGGTGATCCCCCGGTACACCGTCCGCGGGAGCCGTCCGATCAGCGCCTCCCGCTCCGCCCCCGTACCCGCCACGTCCCGCAGCCCGCGCGCCACCAGACCCACCACGTCGTACGCCTCGGCCGCATAGCGCGGCGGGGCCGTACCGTAACGGCTGCGGTAGCCGGCGGCGAACGCCTTCGTCCGCGCGTACGCGGACGCGTCCACGAAGGCCGAGCTCACGTACCAGCCGTCCGCCGCCGCCCCGGCCTCCCGCAGGAAGCGCGGCTCCCGCACCGGTTGCAGCGCCAGCCGGTCCCCGTCGAACCCCACCCGCCGCAACTCCCGGGCCACCGTGACCGCCCCCGACAGCAGCCCCAGGTAGGCGATCGCATCCACCCGGTACGCCAACAACTCGGCCACCGGCGCGCGCACGTCCGTGGCACCGCGGGCGACGGTGACCGTACGCGGCGGGGTGGGATAGGTGTTGTTGGTGAGGGCGGTGGCGAAGTCCTGGGCGGCCTGCCAACTCAGCTCGCCGGCATTGCGGTCGTCGATGATCCCCACCACCGTGCCGCGCGCCCGATCGTGCTGCCGGGTGCGCCGGGCGACCTGCGCCAGCAGCGGGAGGATCAGCCTTGTGTCGGCGGACCGGCTGGCCAGGTAGTTGCGGTACTCGACGTGGGCGACCGCGTCCGCCCCCAACGAGACGCTGACCACCGCCAGCCGGGCCGCGCGGTAGGGGCCGGCGACGGCGCTCGCCGCGGCGTCGCTCGTGGGTCCGATCACCGCCAACACTCCCTTGTCGGCGCCCAGTTGGCGTGCCACCTCGCGGGCCCGGTCGAGCCGGCCAGCGTCGTCGCGCGCCCGCAGCGCCAAGGTGAACGGCCGGTCGGTACGGGCGTTGAACTCCGTCACCGCTAGCTGCGCGCCCCGCTCCAGCGCCCGGCCGAGCGCCGCACCGGGCCCGGAGAGGTCGGCGTGCAGCCCGATGGTGTGGCGCGGCACGCCGCCGGCCCTGGCGCCGGTACCGCGCCCGCCGTCGCCGCGCAGCGCGGCCCACGTCCCGAGCCCGCCCGCCGCCAGCACCCCGCCCGCCGAGGCGAACGCCAGCAGCCGTGCCCGCGGGAGGCGGCAGAGCCGCAGAAGCAGTAGAAGCAGTAGAAGCAGTAGAAACAACAAGAACAGC
>NZ_JBEHZD010000994.1:0-1396 GCF_040240285.1 Streptomyces sp. HSW2009
CCGGGCCCCCCCGCCCGCACCCCCCCCGGGGCCGCCCCCCCCCCCCCCGCCGGCCCGGGCGGGGGGGGGGGCGGGCCCCCCCGCGGGGGGGGGGCCGCCCCCCCCGGCCCCCCCGGGCGGGCGGGCCAGCGGGGTCAGCAGCCGGGCGTCATCCGTGCGGCCCTGCGCGCGCCAGGCGCGGAGTTGGGCGGCGGCCGGGGTGTGCCGGTCGCGCCACAGCGCCCGGTCCCGGTCGAGCGGAAGGCGCTCGTCGGGCCCCGGGAACGCGCCCGCCACCGGGTCGGACGCGGTGCCGGGCCGCTCGGCGGCGGCCGACTCCGCGACCCCGATCGCCGCCGGCAGCGGCAGCCAGCCGCCGTACGCGAGGGTCAGCGCGGCGATGCCGCCGGCCGCCAACGTTCCGCACCACACCGGTGACCGGCCCCGGGCTACCTGTCTCACCTGAACTCCCTCGCTCGCTCGGCAATCCCACCGCCCGTCGGCGTCCGGCGCGGGGCGGGACGCACGACATGACGGAACATCAGGGTTTCCCGCCGACGGGCGCACGGCACCCGGTGACCGCCAAAAGGGCGACGGTCCGGGGGCTGGCCCGGCCCGTCTGGCGGCCGGGGCGGCGGGTGGGCCGGGGCCGGGGATGGGTTCGGTCGTGGATGAGCCAGCGCCGCGGGCCGGCTGGTCGGGGTGGCGGACCACTCCCACGGCCGGGGCAGGGCGCGGGCCCGGCCCGAACACGCGTGGGTGCCGTCGTGGATGAGCCGGGCCCGGCCGGGCGTGACCGTCCTCTCACCCCGCCGGCCGGCCCCGGCCCGTACCATCAATCGGATGAGCTCCCCCACCGACCGCCGGTTCCCCGCCGCCCGCCGCACGGCTCCCGACGCACCCGGGAAGACCGCCGCGACCTGCAAGGTCACCGTGTGCCGGGGGTGCTGCTGCGGCGATCCGCGCAAGGTGCCCGGGGTGGACCACGCCGGGCAGATCGCCCGGCTGCGGGAGGCGGTCGGACCGGCCGCTGCGGTACGGGCTTCGGACTGCCTCGACGTGTGCGACCAGGCCAATGTGATGGTGGTCCAGCCGTCGCCGAGCGGGCGCGCCGCGGGCGGCCGGCCGGTGTGGCTGGGGCTCGTCAACGACGACGACGCGCTGACCGACATCGCCACCTGGATACGCGCCGGCGGGCCCGGCCTCGCGGAGCCGCCCGGGGTGCTCGACCTCTATGCGTTCACGGTCTCCCGCCGGGTCCGCGAGGCCCTGGAGGACTGACCGCTCCCCCGCCGCCGAGCGCTCCCGTACGCGTCCATGCCGAAAGGCACCGTGGGGGGGGGGGGGGGGGGGGGGGGGGGGGGGGGGGGGGGGGGGGGGGGGGGGGGCGCGGCGCGGGGGGGGGCGGCGGGGGGGG
>NZ_JBEHZD010000995.1:0-1395 GCF_040240285.1 Streptomyces sp. HSW2009
GACACGCCCGGCGCGCCCTCCGTGGGCAGCTCGGCGACCTGCCGGCGCGCGGGATCGGCGGCGGCGCCGTGCTGCGCCGGCAACGCCTCGGCCGGCGCCCGACCAGCGTCGCCGGGACCGCCCGCCGTCGGAGCGTCCGCGGCCGGCCCTTCCACCACCAGGTCACCGGCTGCCAGGTCGCCGGCCGCCAGAGCCTCCGTCGCCGCGCCGTCCGCTGCCACGGGTACCCCGGCCCGCGCGGCACCACGGGCACCCGCGCCACCGGCCGGAACATCGCTGGCCGGCCCGCCATCGATCGCATCACCGCTGGTCGGAGCGGCGCTAGCCGGAGCGACACCCGTCGGGTCGCCGCCAGCCAGACCGTCAACAGCCGGCGCGCCAGCACCCGCTGCACCAGCAGCCCCTGCATCAGCAGCCGTCAGGTCATCGCCAGCCGCACCGTCGTCGGTCACGTCTTCGGCGACCAGGCCATCGGCCGTCGCAGCCCGCCCCTCGTGGGCCGGGCCCGCCGCGCCGTGCACCACGCCGTGCGCCACGCCGTGCGGATCATCCGCCGCGGCGCCCTCACCCCGCGCCGCGTCGGCGAACGCCCCGGCCGCGCCCTCATCCGTCGGCGCACCGCCGAGCACCCCGGCGCCGGCAACTCCGGCGCCAGGCGCTCCCGTACCGCCGGCCGCTCCCGTACCGGGAGCCTCGGAACCGGGGGCCCCCGCGCCGGAGGAAAGCGGCGCGCCGGGCGTGTCGTGCTGTTCGTCGACTGCCGGTACGGCGAATCCGACGCCGTCGGTGCCGGTCGCGTGCTGCGGCTGCGGGGCCGCGGGCCACTCCTGGGCCGCGGCCGGCGCACCGGGTCGGCCGCCCGCGCCGTCCTGCGCCGCCGGCTCCTCCGGCGGGGCCGGCTGGTCCGTACGGTGCTGGGCCGCGTCGTCCTGCGGGACCGGGCGCGGTCGGTACGGGGCGACCAGCCGGTCGCCCAGCGCGTACGCCTCGGGCGCCTGCAACGACGCCTGCGTGGTGCCGCCGCGCTCGTCCACTCCGGTCAGCGGCCACTGGCCGGTGCTCGCGTCGCCGGCCGGGGGCGTCGGCCACTGCGGGGCGCCCTGCGGGCGGTGCGGCTCGTGCGGGCGCGGCCCGTGTGCGTCCTGCCCGGGCAGCGGCACGCCGTGCCCCGCCGGGTCCTCGGGCAGGCCGCCGCCCACCTGGTTCGGGTCGTAGTCCGCCGCGTACCCGCCCTGCTCAGGACCGCCGTAGGGGTGTCCAGGGCCGGCCTGCTGGGCCTGCGCCCCCGCCGCCTGCGCGAGGTCGGCGTGGGGGGGGGGGGGGGGGGGGGCAACCCCCCCGCCCCCCCCCCCGGGGGGGGTGGGGGGGGGGGGGGGGGGGGGGGGGGGGGTATAA
>NZ_JBEHZD010000996.1:0-1393 GCF_040240285.1 Streptomyces sp. HSW2009
CCCGCGCCTGATCCGGGCGGGCCGACGGCGGCGGGGAGCGGCGCGCGGTGCGGGCGGGCGCGGGCCGGCGACGCCGGCGTACCGGCGACGCCGCCCCCGCGGCCCGTCAGAGCAGTTCGGCCAGCCGGTGGGCCAGCAGGTCCCAGCGCCAGCGCTCTTCGATCCAGGCGCGGCCCCGCTCGCCCATCCGGCGGCACAGCTCCGGGTCGGCGAGCAGGGTGGCGATCCGGTCCGCGCTCTGCTCGACGGAGGCGCCGCTGACGACCCAGCCGGTCTCACCGTCGATGACCGCGTCCGGCGCGCCGCCCGAGTCGCCGGCGACCACCGGCAGCCCCGTCGCCGACGCCTCCAGGTAGACGATGCCGAGCCCCTCCACGTCCAGGCCGCCGCGCCGGGTGCGGCACGGCATGGCGAAGACGTCGCCCGCCCCGTAGTGCGCGGGCAGCTCCGCCGCGGGGACCGGGCCGGTGAAGCGCACCGCGGCGGCCACTCCGGTGCGGTGCGCGAGCCGCTCCAGGTCGGCCCGGTAGGGGCCGCCGCCGACGATCAGGAGCACCGTGTCCGGCACCCGGCGCAGGATGCTCGGCAGGGCCCGGATCAGGGTGTCCTGGCCCTTGCGCGGCACCAGCCGGGAGACGCACACCACCACCGGCCGCTCCGCGAGCCCGAGCCCGGCCCGTACCGCCGCGCCGCCCGACTCCGGGTGGAACGTCTTCTCGTCGACGCCGGGCGGCAGGTGCACCATGCGGGCCGCGGCCCGCTCGCTGAGCGCGCCGGCGATCTTGGTTCGGGTGTAGTCGCCGAGGTAGGTGAGCGTGTCGGTGCCCTCGCCGATCCGGTGCAGGAGCTGCCGGGCGGCCGGGAGCTGGGCCCAACCCGCCTCGTGCCCGTGGGTGGTGGCGACCAGCCGGTGCGCGCCGGCGGCCCGCAGCGCCGGCGCCATCAGCCCGAGCGGCGCCGCGGCCCCGAACCACACCGAGCCGCAGCCGTGCGCCCGCAGCAGGTCGGTGGCCCGCCGGGTCACCCGGGGCGTGGGCAGCAGCATCGTCGTCCGGTCCCGCACCACCGTGAAGGGCTGCTCGGCGTCGAAGGCGGCACAGGCCCGCGCGCCCTCGGGGCCGCGCTTCCAGGTGCTGGCGTAGACGACGAGCCGGTCCGGGTCGAGCCGGAGCGCCATGCCGTGCAGGAAGGTCTGGATGCCACCGGGCCTGGGTGGGAAGTCGTTCGTGACGATCAGGGTCTTCTCCATCGCCGCCGACAGTACCCAAGGCGGACTCCCCCGCCGTGACCTGCCACGGCCTGCCGCAGCCCGCCGCAATCGGCGGCGCGCCGCCCCGCCCCCCGCCGCCCCCCGGCGGCGGGCCCCCAGCCACCCCCGGCCCCCCGCCCGCCC
>NZ_JBEHZD010000997.1:0-1379 GCF_040240285.1 Streptomyces sp. HSW2009
CCACCGGTCGGCGGCGTCCGGGGGGGGGGCTCGGATATGTGTATAAGAGCCCGGGGGCGGGCCCGCGGCGGACGGGTCAGCTCTTGGGGACGATCACGACCGCCGTGCCGTACGCGCAGACCTCGGTGCCCACGTCGGCGCCGGAGGCCACGTCGAACCGCATCATCAGGACCGCGTTGGCGCCGCGGGCGCGGGCCTGCTCGACCAGCCGTTCCATCGCCTCGTTACGGGTCTCGACCAGGGTCTTGGTCAGGCCCTTCAGCTCGCCGCCCACCATCGACTTCAGGCCAGCGCCGATCTGGCTGCCCAGGTGGCGGGAGCGCACGGTGAGTCCGAAGACCTCGCCGATGACGTGCTGCACGTCATAGCCGGGCACGTCGTTGGTGGTGACGACCAACACGTCGGCCCCCTGCTGCTGGCCGCCGCCGTACTCTTCGATGCCCATCGCGCTACCTCCTGTTGCCCCACACGTCGGATGTGCGTGCGGGCTCCATGTGTCTTTCCGGAGATCATGACGCACGAAGGCGTCCGGGGGTTGGCTGGGCTGGAACGGGTGGGGGACGTCTGGCGTTGATACTTTTGGGCGGCACACCGCACCCCGCCGTACGCCGTCAGCTCCGCCCACTGCGACCGGGTTGCCTGCGCCGCCTGCACCCCCTGATCCAGGAGCCCCGTCACCCGTGACCACTCTCGCGCTTGGCCCCAGTTGGCTCGACCCGGACCACTTGATCGACCAGTTCGGCATCTATGGCGTGCTCGCCATCGTCTTCGCCGAGTCGGGCCTGCTCATCGGCTTCTTCCTGCCGGGTGACTCGCTGCTGTTCACCACCGGTCTGCTGGTCACCACCGACAAGATCACGATGGACCTGTGGCTGGTCTGCGTGCTGGTGGTGCTCGCGGCCGTCCTCGGTGACCAGGCCGGATACCTCTTCGGCCGCAAGGTGGGACCCAGCCTCTTCAAACGGCCCGACTCCAAACTCTTCAAACAGGAGAACGTGGAGAAGGCGCACGAGTTCTTCGAGAAGCACGGGCCGAAGTCGCTGGTGCTGGCCCGCTTCGTGCCGATCGTGCGGACGTTCACGCCGATCATCGCGGGCGTCAGCAGGATGAACTACCGCTCCTTCCTCATCTTCAACGTCATCGGCGGCGTGCTCTGGGGCGCGGGCGTCACGCTGCTCGGCGCGGGGCTCGGCAAGGTCGAGTGGGTGCACTCCAACATCGAGGCGATGCTCGTCGGCATCGTGCTGCTGTCGGTGGTGCCGATCGCGATCGAGTTCCTGCGCGCCCGCAGCAAGTCCAAGAAGGCCGCGGCGGCGGGCGGCGGGGCCCCGGCCGCGCCGCCCCGCCGCGCCCCCGCGCGCCCCGCCGCGCGCGCCCCC
>NZ_JBEHZD010000998.1:0-1374 GCF_040240285.1 Streptomyces sp. HSW2009
CCCCCACCACCGCCCCCAACAACGCCCCCAACAACGCCCCCAACAAGGCCCCCAACAACGCCCCCAACAACCCACCCCGCAGCGCCAACATCACCCTGCGGCTGCCGGCGCCGAGCGGGCCGTACCCGGTCGGGGCCCGCGTGCTGCACCTGGTCGATCCGGGGCGCGCCGACCCGTGGCGGCCGGGCGTGCGCCGCGAGGTGATGGCGACCGTGTGGTACCCGGCCCGCGGTGGCGCCGGTCGGCCGCCGGTGCCGCAGATGACGGCGCGGGCGGCGGCCTCGTTCGCCGACTGGGCCCCGCGGCTGCACCCGGGGCTGCTGCCCGCGACGGGCGTGGACTGGGCCGGCACCCTCACACACGCCCGCCGGGACGCGCCGGTCAGGGCCGGTCGGCGGCGCCCCGTGCTGCTCTACACGCCGGGCGGCGGCGAACCCCGCACCCTCGGCACCTGCCTGGCAGAGGAGTTGGCCAGCCATGGGTCGATCGTGGTTACGATCGACCACCCCGGCGACGCCAGCGCGGTGGAGTTCCCGGACGGCACGCTCCGCGAGAGCGAGTTCCGGGGCGACCCGCGCGCCGATCCCGAGCTCTTCGCGGCCGTGATCGCGGTACGGATCGCCGACGTCCGCTTCGTCCTCGACCGGCTGCTGGCGGCGGCGGACGGAACCGCCCCGCGCGCGGGGCGGCGCGCCCTGCCCCGCGGCCTGGCCCGGGCGATCGACCCGCACCGGGTGGGCGTCTACGGCCACTCGGCGGGCGGCACCACCGCGGCGCAGGCGCTCTACGACGACCGGCGTATCGCGGCAGCGGTCAATCTGGAGGGACATCTGAGCCACCCCGGCACCCCGGCGGGCCACCCGGGGCCGCTCTTTCCGGTGGCCGCGTACGGCGTGGACCGGCCGCTGCTCCTGGTCGGCACGGACGGCTTCCGCGACGCCGAGTACGAGCGCTCCTGGTCGGCGATGCTCGCCCACCCGCGGGGCCGCACCACCTGGCGCCAACTCTCCGCCGCCCACCACGCCACGCTCACCGACCACGCGGCGCTGGCGCCCCAGTTGCAGCGCGCCGGGCTGATCACCGAGGCGCAGCGGAACGCGCTGGTCGGAGCCGCCCCGCCGACCCGTTCGATCCCGCTGCTGCGCCATCTGGTGCGGGGCTTCTTCGCCCGCCACCTGGGGGCGCGCTGACCCCGCGCGACAGCTCCAGGCAGTACCCGGCACGCCCCCAGCCGGCCCCTCGGCCGACCCCTACGGGCCGCGCCGCCGCGAGCCCCGTACCCCCCCCCGACGCGGGTACGGAGCCCCGCCGCGCGGGCCCCCCCGGCGCCCGGGGGAGGGGGGGGGGGGGCCGGGGGTCCCGCCCCCGCGGGGG
>NZ_JBEHZD010000999.1:0-1369 GCF_040240285.1 Streptomyces sp. HSW2009
GGGGGGGGGGGGGGGGGGGGGGGGGGGGGGGGGGGGGGGGGGGGGGCGGCGGGCGGGGGGGGGGCCCGCCCCCCCCCGGGGGGGGGCGGGCCCCCGGGGCCCGCCGCCCCCCCCCCCCCCGCCGGCCCCCCGCCCGGGGGGGCGGGGGGGGGGGCCCCCGCGCCGGGCTGCGGGCCGGCGCCGGGCTGCTGGGCCTGGTGGTAGCGCGGCTGTTGCTCCATCCATGCCCCTTGCGCACCGGGCATCAGGAGCAGATCATCGTCTTCACCGTGCTCGCCCTGGTCCATGTGGTCGGCGTGGTCCTCGTGTTCGTCTGCGTCGGCATCGGTGTCGAAGGAGTAGGCCAGTTGTCGGCCGCGGCCCGCGGATGGGCCGCCGGGGGTGGCGCCGGCGTGGCGGTGAGCGTTGGCGGAGCGCGGCCCGGTGGGCCGGCCGCCCGCGTTCCCCGGCAATCCCTCGCCCGGGACGTCGCCGGTGTCGGTCATGCGTACCCCTCGCCCATCGCTCCGTGGTCCTTCCAACCGCTCTCCAGCAAGAACGAGCGTCCGCGCTGTGCGGCACGTGGCGCGTCCCCCCGCCCTGGTCGTACCGCGGTCCCGGCCGGGGTCGTGCGCCCAGGTCATGGACGCGCGGACGCCGCGTGCCGAGCGGCCGTACAACAGTCCGCCAGCCTACCCCGGTCGCACCGGCCGCAGGTCACGGGTGGGGACGGTGTCCGCAGAGCAGGAAGGCGACCGAACGGTCACGCTCCGACCAGGCGCGGGCGTCCATTTCCACCGCCTGGAGCATCACGCACTCGACGCCGTAACCCCCGTCGGTCAGCGCCCGGCTGATGGCTTCTGCCTGGTCACGCGTGGCCGCGTGGGTGACGATGCGTTCGGGGCGGCGGGCGGCGCACGCGGTGACGACGGCGACGCCACCGCCCCCGATCCGGATCGCGTCCGGCTCCGGCAGGTCTTCGAGCACCTGCGGCGCCGTACCGTGCACGACCTGGAGTTGCACCTGAAAACGGCGCCCGACTGCGGTGATCCGGCCACAGGCGTCCGCATCCTGGTCGACGGCGATGACCGCCGCGCCGAATCTGGCGGCCTCCACCGCCGTACCGCCGCTGCCAGCGCCGATGTCCCAGATCAGGTCGCCGACGCGGGGCCCGAGCCGGGCGAGTTGGGCGGCGCGCAGCCAGCGTGCCTCGCCCTCGCCGCGGTCGGCGGTGGCGCCGTAGGTGGAACCGGGCAGTGCCCAGCCGCGAATGGTCGGCGGATAGCCGGGCTCGCGGCCGGCGATCCAACTGCCGGTCTGGGCGCCGCTCGGGGGGGGGGCCGGGGGCCCCGGCCCCGCCGGGGGGGGGGCGGGGGGGGGGGGGGGGGGG